>CAIZMS010000174.1 GCA_903934155.1 uncultured bacterium
CCAGGAAACCAACGAGAAGTTCATCCCGCATGTGGTGGAACCCTCCGCCGGCGTGGATCGCATCGCCCTCGCGCTGCTCTGCAACGCCTATCATGAGGAGTGGATTCCCAAGGACGGCCCGGCGATTCCGGCCGAACCCGGGAAGCAGCCTCCGGAAGGCTTCGAGGCCCGGATCGTGATGCGATTCGCCCCGCGCGTAGCGCCCATCAAGGTCGCCGTATTCCCGCTCCTGAAGAACAAACCCGAACTGGTGGACAAGTCTCGAACCCTCTTTAACACCCTGCGCCGTCACTGGCCCTGCTTCTACGACCAGACCGGCGCCATCGGCCGCCGCTATCGTCGGCAGGATGAAATCGGCACCCCGTTCTGCGTGACGGTTGACTTCGATACACTTCAGGACAACACCGTCACCCTTCGCGAACGCGACTCCATGAAGCAAATCCGTATTCCGATCGACCAGCTCGAGACGGAACTCCTCGCAAGGATGGGGTGATGAAATTCCGGCTCATGGTTTGTGGGTTGGGGTCTGTGGTCGCGGCGCTGGGCGCCGCCGCCCAGACCAACTTCGCCCCGGTGGCGGCCGTCGCACCCACCGCCGCTGTCGCCGAACTGCCCTCGGTGGACGCCCTCATGAGCAACCTTTTGGCCCGCCTGCCGTCCAAACCCATCCGTCTCTCCGGCGACCTCCTCACCACTCCGGAAGAAGGCAATAAGAGCCGGCTCACCATATCCATCCAGCTGCGCTATCCGCGCGAGGCAACCTACACGATCGGCGATGCCTTCGGGAAACCACTGGAACAGTTAACCGTGCTCCGGGATAAGGAACGGGTCTCTTTCCTGTACCTGACGGGCGACCCCATGCGGGGTGCTCCGGCGCCTTCACTGGACCAGACCATTCAAAACACCGGACTGTCCTGGATGGATCTCACCCTCGGCTTCCTCTGGTGGAACGGCGGACAAATCATCGGCGAAGAGGAGAATCGCGGGCAGCCCTGTTATGTTCTCGATCGCCATGCCCCCATCGGAGGGATGGCGCCTTACGCCAGTACCCGGATCTGGGTGGACAAGCGGGTCTCCATGCTGCTTCAGGCGCACGGCTACGACAAGTTGGCCAACCTCACCCGGCGGATGTCCGTCAAAAGCTTCAAGAAAATCAACCACGACTGGATGATCAAGGATCTCGAAGTCGAGGATCTGTCACGCCAAATCACCACGATCCTTCGAATCCGGGATGCCGTGACCGCAGGAGCACCTCCTCCATGAAATCCATCATCCGCTTTCTGGCTCTTGTGATATCCCTTCTCTCCCTGCCCGCCGGGGCCGCGACCAATGCCGTTCCCGGAAAGGTGTATATCATCCCGATCCACGATGTCATTGACACCGCGCTGGTGTATGTGATCCGCCGGGGCCTCACCGAAGCCGAAAACGAGGGAGCGGAAGCGATCATCTTTGACGTGGACACCCCGGGGGGCCGGGTGGATTCCGCCGAGGAAATCCTCACCCTGTTGCGGGGCCTCAAGGTGCCCACCTACACACTGGTCAACCCCAACGCCATCTCCGCTGGTGCCATCATCGCCATGGCCACCGACCACATCTACATGACCCCCGGCAGTAAAATCGGCGACGCCATGCCCATCATGCTGGGCCTGACCGGCGAAGTTCAACCCATGCCCGAATCCGTTGAGGAAAAATCCGTCTCCTACGTCGCCGCCATGATCCGGGCCGCCGCCCAGCACCGCGGCCACGACCCGAAACTCGCCGAGGCCATGGTCCGGCGCGATTCCGAATACAAGATCGGCGATGAGGTCATCTCCAAGAAAGGGCAGCTCCTGACGCTGACCAACAAGGACGCCGAACGCCCGGTCGGCCCGCAGAAAAAAAATCTGCTCTCGGATGGAACCGTGGAGGATCTGGACGCACTCCTGAAAAAAATCGGCAAGGAAAACTGCGAACAGATTGAACTTACCGTCAGCAGCGCCGAGGAAATCGCCCGCTTTATTGAATCCTTCTCCATCATCATTCTCGCCCTGGGCCTGCTGGGCCTTTACATCGAGTTCAAGACTCCCGGATTCGGATTGCCGGGCATCCTGGGGATCCTCCTCCTGGCCGTCTGGTTCTGGGGGTCCCACATCGCGGGACTTTCCGGACTGGAAGAAGTAGCCCTTTTCATCCTGGGAATCATTTTGCTCCTGGTGGAATTGTTCTTCTTCCCGGGGATCCTGCTGCCCGGCATTATCGGAATCACCCTGATCATCGTGTCGATCCTGATGGCCATGATTCAGCACTATCCCGGAGATCCGTGGTATCCCTCCCTGCCCCAACTCTCCTTTTCCGTGATCGAATTTTCGAAATCGCTGCTTCTTTCCGCCGTGGGGTTTGCGCTGGTGGCGGGGCTTCTCCCCAAAACACCCGTTTTCAGAAAACTGGTTCTGAATAGCGCCACCTCCCGCACCGACGGATTCACGGCCGCCTCCGACACCTCCTCGCTGGTCGGGAAACAGGGCATCACGGAAACCCGTCTGAACCCCGCCGGGGCGGCACGATTCGGCTCCCAGCGCCTGAATGTGGTCACCCGGGGCGATTTTTTCGAAGTCGGCGAAGAGATCGTGATTGCCGAAGCCCACGGGAGCCGTATAATCGTCGAACGTGTAAAGAAAGCGTAAGTTTATGGACAGTATTACCCTCTTGATCGTTCTCCTCGCCGCCGGCGCTTTGTTGATCGGGGCCGAAATCTTCGTGCCCGGAGCCGTTCTGGGCACCCTGGGGGGCGTTGCCCTGTTCGCTTCTGTCATCGTGGCCTTCGGCATCAGCAATGCCTGCGGCTTCTACACCCTTTTCGGAGTGCTCATCCTGACGGTCATCACCGTCGCCGCCTGGATCAAGCTGTTCCCCCGCTCGGGAATCGGTCAGAAAATGACCCTCAACATGGATGGAAAGTCTTTCAAGTCATCGGACTCCAAGCAGGCGCTTATGGGCCGATCCGGAACCGCCGCGTCCCAACTCAGGCCAGCCGGATTCGCGCTGATTGACGGCCAGCGACTGGATGTGGTCGCAGAAAGCGGAATCATTGAGCCGGATCAGCCGGTGAAAATTGTCAAAGTCGAGGGAAACCGCATCGTGGTCCGGAAGGTTGACGCATGAGTTTCAGGGTTGCTGTTGTTCTCTCCCTTTTTCTGCTGGGTTCCGCCTGCCAGGCCGTTGATTTCAAGTCAGCTGAAAATTATCTCGTCACCGGAAACCAGACAACCACCAATGAACTCTGGGTACAAGCCCGCACCATAACCTTTTCCGGAATGGCTCAGGACGATTGTTTCCTTCTGGCTGACAGCATCAGCCAGGCCATAACAACCAATCCGGCCACCGTACGGCTTCCGGGCACCTTCCACTCCGATCTCTGGGCGGCCGGGGAAAACGTGGACATGACGGGCATTACCTCGCACCATGCCCGGCTGGCGGCTCTAAAAACCTGCACCGTCAACGGCTCCATCGGACGAAACCTCATGGCCTTCGCCCCCACCATCGTGCTCGGCACCAATGCCACCGTGGGCGGCGACACCCTTCTGGTCGGCCAGGACATCATCGTGAGCGGCACCATTTCCGGGGATTCCCGTATTCTCGGGACGAAAATCACGCTTGCCGGCCGGTTCAACGGGAACCTGAATGTTACCGCGAGCGATATCACGATCATGCCCGGAACACGGATTGCGGGCAATCTGGTGTACCGGATGGATCGGGATCTGGTCCTGGACTCCCGCGTAGGACTGGGCGGGAAAATGATCCGGCAGGAAATCCTGGAGCCAGAAGCGGCGGCGCCCATAACGTCCGCCTCCCTGATGTTACAACTGGCTTTGCTTTCGGGCGCGATCATGGTGGGGCTGGTCTTCATATCGCTGATGCCCGGGGTTGTGGCCCTCAGCATTCACAAGCTTTCCGAATCAGCCTGGCGGTGCATCCTCTTCGGCTTCGTCGCCTTTTCCCTCATCCCCATGATGGCGTTTTTCCTTCTGTTCACCCTGGTTGGAATCCCCCTGAGCATCATGCTGATGCTGGCCTATACGCTCCTGATCTATATCGGCAAAATCATGACCGGCCTCTTCGTGGGACATCTGCTTCTGCGCCGGAAAACGCCGCTGCCACCCCAGCTTTTATTTCCTGTCATGGCATTGGGGTTGCTGATAGTGTACGCAGGCAGTAGCCTTCTGTTCCCGTTCGGCATCCTAGTCTGGTTCATAGCGACGCTGGCGGGAATGGGTGCTCTAGTTGGAGCCATTTTGGATCGTCGCATTCCCGTCATGGTAGCCTATCAACAGGATACGACAACTAAACCGCCGCCTTTGCCGGGAAATTTCCCGCCCGGGGCGGTGTAGAATAATGTGTGATGGTAACGGTTCGAGTCAATAAAAGGAGCGTATATGTGGGTCGTTAATAATATTGTTGGGGTTCTGTTCATCCTCTCGGCGATTATCGCCTTCATCATTTTGGGAGTCTTTTTCTATTTCATCAAGGTCTGGGTACGCGCCCTGATGTCCGGAGCCCGGGTGCCGATTCTGTCCCTCGTGGGCATGAAGTTGCGCCATGTTCCGCCGTTGCTGATCGTGGATGCCCGTATCCGCCTGATCAAGGCCGGCTTGACTCTGGATACCGACCCGCTGGAAGCCCACTTCCTTGCTGGCGGTGACGTGATCAATGTGGTCAATGGATTGATTGCCGCTGACAAGGCCAGCATTGCGCTCACCTTCCAGCAGGCAGCGGCCATCAACCTGGCCGGTCGCGACGTCCAGGAAGCCGTCCGCACCAGCGTTATTCCGAAGGTTATTGACTGCCCCGATCCCCAGAAGAGCCAGGTGGCCATGTTGGACGCCGTGGCCAAGGACGGGATTCGAATGCTCGTCAAGGCCCGCGTGACGGTTCGCACCAACCTCGAACAACTCGTCGGCGGCGCCGGGGAAGACACCATCATCGCCCGCGTCGGCCAGGGCATTGTGAGCGCCATCGGTTCATCGCCTTCCTACAAGCACGTTCTGGAAAATCCCGATGCCATCAGTCGCCGGGTGCTGGAAAGCGGACTGGACTCCCAGACCGCCTTTGAAATCGTCTCCATTGACATCGCCGACATCAGTGTTGCCGGAACCGGCGCCAAGGATGTGGCCAACGTGGGCGCCATGCTGGAAACCGAGCGCGCCGAGGCCGACAAGAAACTGCGCCAGGCGGAAGCCGAAGGCCGCCGCGCCATGGCGGTGGCACGGGAACAGGAAATGCGCGCCCTTGTCCAGGAAATGCAGGCCCGTGTGGTCGAGGCTCAGGCTGAGGTGCCCCGGGCAATGGCCGAGGCCTTCCGCAAGGGAAACCTGGGCGTAATGGACTTCTATCGCATGCAGAACATCCAGGCCGATACCGATATGCGCAAGACCATTTCCGGCGAAGGCCACGACACACAGAAACCGAACCAGGGATAAGTTTAAGCCAACCCCTCTCCCCCTTCGGGAGAGGGATGAGTGCGGGGTTCAATGAATTTTCTGCCCATAGCCGCCTCCGATATGGATGTGATCATCGGCATCATCGCCGTGATCGGATGGATTGTGGCCCAGGTCATGGGTAAAAAAAAGGCTGGGGACAAGGCCGAACCAACGCCTGGTGAAACGGCCTTACCAACCGACCCCCAGGATGAACTTCGGAAGTTCTTTGAGGAGATGGAAAAAACCTTGAAACCGGCGGAGCCACCCAGAACGGTTCCGCCGCCCGTTCTCGCGCCCCGTCACCACCCCAAGCCCAGGCGGGACCGCCCGGTGGCCACGCAGTCTCATACCGTTGAGTCTGTCCCGGCCTATCCCCCCCCGCTCCAGTCGGCCCAGGAAGCCGCCCGAGTATTTATGAAAGCGGCGGAGCGGGCGGCCGCGGTGCCCACGATTCCCACAGTTCCCAAGCCGACCTTGGTGCTCGAGGGATTCCATGACCGGTTGGCGCTGAGGAAAATGATCGTAACGATGGAAGTGCTCGGGAAACCCGTTGCCTTGCGATCCGCCTAACCCTAAATCTTCAAGATCCGTTCGTCCGCCCGGGATTTCCCCTGTTCATCGGGACCCAAATAGGGTTCTGTCTTGTATTCACAGACGCCCTGAAGGCGTTGTAGAATTCCGGCCACCTCCTCGGCGGCCGATTGGCATTCCTGAATCATCGCCTTCATCTCCGGCGACACTTCAACCTTTTTCATGAGATCAAGATAAACCCGGATCACCGTCGCCGGCTGCCCCAAATGATGACAGGCGGCCCCGACCGTTTCCGCCATCACCCGTTGCTGCTCGGCCTGAACCAGCGCTTTCGACTGGGCCTCAATGATCCTCACCTTCTCATCCGTCTGCTTGATAACCGACCCCAGATAGCGCTGAATGGCAGAAAAATCCTCGCTAGATTGATTGATGTCCACCTGCGGCAACTCCCCTTTGGAGAGTCTCTCCAATGTGCTGCGAAGCGCCGCCACTTCAAGCGTGTGCCGGGCCAGCAACACCACTCCCAGCGAAACCAGCGCCACAATCGAGGGCAACATCATGTACAAGGTTTCAACATCAAAAGAACGGGAGGAAACGGCATCCCCGAGAAGATACGAAAACGCCAGAAGCGGGATGGCCGACATCAGGGCCACGGCTACCCCGAATTGGTGACGGGTCCCCCGGCTTGAAATCGAAGTAGGCTTCAGGCTTACCTTGTTCTTTTCCGCTCCACCCGCCGCCCCGAGATAACGACGGGAGGGTTCCAGAGCTGGCACCGCGACGCCCGCTACAGCCTCCGCCGTCATCCCCTCCGCCACAGGAAGACGGCACACCCATCGACAGGGCTTCCCCGGTGTCGATTCCATGCTTAATGCCCCGCCATGGGACTCCATGACGAGACGGCAATAGGTCAACCCAAGCCCGTCAATCTCGCGGGGTACTCCCCCCGCCGCCGGGGTGCATTCAACTAATAAATAGGCATCTCCCTTGCGACGGCTGATCTGAAGGGTAGTCGATCCTCCTGCCCCCCCCGTTTTAAGAGCGATCCGGATCAAATGACGAATCACCCTTGAAATTTGATCGGTATCACAGAAGATGGCCACCGGCTCTCCCGTCACCACAATCGCCCCCCCCTCGGCTTGGGCGGCTTGAGACAGGCCCTCGGAAACGATGCGGGCCAAACTGAAAAGATCGCGGGCACGCTTGTCGCCGCTCCCGCCCCCCGCCATCATCATGCGAACCCCCACCAGGAACTCAACCAGCTCCTCAAGGGTCTCTGTGGCACCCAAGGCTTCGTTCACATACTGTGAAGCCTCAGCCTTGAAGTATTTCGCCGATGATCGGTCCGCCATTTCCAGAAGATTAGCCAACCCGGCAAGGGGGGTCTTCATGTCACGGACAACCAACCGGGCGAGTTCCGCCTGGACGGAGTCAAGCTCAGGTGCCAGCTTCGATTTTGAATTCACGCGCGCTCCTGTCTAGGAATTCCCGCCGTGGATCGACACCATGGCCTTTACAACGCCATCCCGGTATTCATGAACCAACGCGAAGGCCTCTTTTGTCTCTGAAAACGGAAAGCGGTGCGTCACCATAAAATCCACATTGACCCGGTTGTTCGCAATCAGATTCAAGGCCGACTGGAGACAATGATTCTGCCGCCTGACATTTTGAAAACTGATCTCCTTGCGTCGGGCCATATCGATCGGAAGTGAAATTCGATCCGCCTCCGGGATTCCCACCATCATTAATTTTCCCCCGGGCTTCAACAGCGTCACCGCTTGATCAAC
This sequence comes from uncultured bacterium, assembly GCA_903934155.1. Taxonomy (GTDB): domain Bacteria; phylum Verrucomicrobiota; class Kiritimatiellia; order CAIKKV01; family CAITUY01; genus JAABPW01. The sequence continues at coordinate 7,775 of CAIZMS010000174.1, forward strand.
CGCCTCCTGCCGACCGCAACACTCCACGACAACATCCAGAAGAAGAGGTTCTGCGGAAACAATGGCCCCAACCACATCCTCCCGATCGGGATTCCCGGCCCAGGTCGCGCCGGCAGAGAGGGCAACCCGGATCCGGGCATCACGCCGGTCTGTCATGTACACCGCCGTAGCACCCGCCTCACGCGCCGCCAGCAAAACAGACAACCCGATGGGCCCGGATCCCAGAATTCCGATCCGTGCCCCGGGCATGATCTCTGCCAGGGTGACGGCGTACACGCCGATGGAAAGGGGCTCACTGATCGCCGCCTGCTCAAATGTCATAGAGGGTGGAATCGGGTAACAACAGTCCTCCGGCATAACGATAAACTCGGAGAGGCATCCGTTGGCCTGCCCCGGGCATCCCAGAAAACGAAGGTTACGACAGGTATGCGGGCGCCCCTGAAGGCACTGATCACAGGTCCAACAGGAGATGGCCGGTTCCACCGCCACCCGGTCACCAACCCGCACACGCGTCACCGACCGGCCGATCTTTTCAACAACAGCGGAACATTCATGCCCCACGATAAAGGGATACTTCACCACCTGGCTGCCAATCCGCCCGGAGGCATAATAGTGAACATCCGATCCGCAGACCCCCACGGCAGCAACCCTCAACAAGACTTCATAGTCATGGGCGATGCAAGGCAGCGGCGCCTCACGATAGTCCATCGCCTGAATGCCGGTCAAAACAGCTGTTTTCATCATGCGAACAAATTCCCCTTGTTCAGGATTGCATCCGGATCAAACACCCGCTTCATCTCCCTCATCTGCCTCAAAACCTGATCCCCCAGCATTTCCCGAAGCAACGCCACCTTGAACTTCCCAATCCCATGCTCAGCGGAAACTGTCCCTCCCCACTGGATGACCTGGCGTGCCCACTGCAGATACAGATCCTTTCCCCGCTGATACTCCGAAAGGGTTCCGGGAAGAATATTCACATGCACATGATTGTTCCCAATATGACCGAAAATAACATAGTCCAAGCCCATCGATTCCAATGCGTCGCGATACAAGTTCATGACTGAAGACAATTCTGAATCTAAAACAGCCATATCCGTGCCAAGTTTTGTTAATTCCGGTTCTTTTTTTCTCCGCTCATCAATGATCCGGTTCACCCACTCGGGAACAGCATGTCGAAATACTTTAAATCGCTCCAATTCCCGATCTGAATCGGCGATCCAGGAGGCCTCTGAATTCCCCCCCGCCACCGTCATTCTCTCCGGAAGTTCAGCAACCGCGGCACTGACCGGGTCTTTCCCGCCATGGTACTCCAGGTAGATCGCCGTATGGTACTCCTGAGGCAGTGACGGGATATCCAAAACACCGGGGTTCTCGCGCTTCTGCCGCCTCAGCAAATTCAGGGCATGGTAATCAAAATATTCAATCGCAACAGGGCGCTCCCCAAACGGAAGAGCCCTGACGGTTTTGACAAAGTCAACGGCCATGGCTTCGGAGGGAAAGAAGGCCATCACACCCCAACGACACTCAGGCGAGGGGATTAAACGCAATTCAATCTCTGAAATGATACCCAGCGTCCCTTCGGAACCAATGAAAAGGTCGATCAGATCCATGTTTTCAGAAACAAAAAAACCGGCCGCGTTTTTCACCCTTGGCATGATGTAATCCGGAAGCCGGCCGGATAGTTCACGCCCCTCTTCCGTTTGAAGAGAGAAGGCCCGGCCAATCGCCCGCTCCCGCCCCCTTCGAAGCGAAATCCGGGAGCCGTCGGCAAGGATGACCCTCATGGCCTCCACATAGGCACGGGTGGCACCGTATCCGAAGGTGCAGGCCCCCGAGGCATTACAGGCCACCATCCCGCCGATTGAGGCCGAGGCTTCAGTAGGGTCGGGGGGAAAGAAATAGAACGGGGATCGCCTGTACTTTTCCAAAGCCAATAATGAGTCCTGGGCCCATCCCGTAGAATCAAATTCGCAGGTCTGCAAAAGTTTTCTCAATTCCAGCAAGGAAAGCCCGGGCTGAACGGAAATAAACACCTCATTCCGGGCAGAATCCAGCCGCATACCTGTAACCCGCGTCATCCGGCTTAAATTCAGGACATGCCCGCCATCCGGGATCGCTCCCCCGGTGATGCCGGTACGGGCTCCCTGGGTCGTGATGGCGTGCCGGTACAGAAGAACCTGCCGGATATCCTCCTCGGACGCCGCAAAGGAAATCCAATCCGCCCGACCTCTCCTCCGGGACTCATCCCGAAGATAATCGGGATACTGCCCCTCCACATCAGGCTTGAACAAATGGACGCTCATGACATCATTTCTCTTTCTGCGGCAGGGGCGTCCCGCTCGTGATTTTACTTCCACCCAAGTTCGCAAAGCCGTTCGGTCGAAAGCCATTCGTCAAGTTCGGCGTCCGACAATCCTCCGGCTTCCCGAGCCGCCTCGCGGATCGTCAGATCCCTCTCCCTCATCAGACGCGCCACCTCAACCACCTTCCCATGCCCGATCTTCGGAATCAGCGCGGCAAGAATCTCATGCGACCTTTCCATCGTCCGACGGCAGCGGTCAACCCGGGCGACAATCCCACTGACACACAATTCCGCAAAATCCGCATCCGTCCGGCGAAGCAGATCCAGGGAATCCAAAAGGGCATCGGCCGCAAGGGGCAGAAAAGCGTTAAGCTCCAATTCGCCAGACATCACAACCAGGCTGACCTCATGATCATGAGCCATAACCCGATAGGCGGCCTGGATCACCATCTCCGGAATTACGGGATTCACTTTTCCGGGCATCAGGGTTGACCCCGGCTGAATGGCGGGCAATTCAATCTCGCCGAATCCGCCTTCCGGTCCACTCGACATCAGGCGGAGATCCCGCGCGATCTTAACGAGATTAACCGCATGAGCCCGAAGGATCCCCGACACCTCGACCAAAGCGTCCTGGTTCTGGGTGGCATCCATGAGATTTTCCGCACGGGCGAGATTCAAGCCCGTCACATCCCGCAGCTTTTCGACTACCCCGAAAATATACTTCCGGGGTGCATTCATACCTGTTCCCACCGCGGTTCCGCCCAGATTAACCACCCGCAACCGTTCGATGCATTGAAAGATACGCCACCGGTCGCGGGTCAACGCATTGGCATAGGCTCCGAATTCCCGGCCCAGCGTCACCGGCAGTGCGTCACGAAGCTGAGTACGGCCCAACTTGACGACATCTGCAAACTCACGCTCCTTGGCCTGAAAGGCCTCTTGAAGCCTGACCACAACCGGCTCCAACTGACGGAGCAGCGTGATGGCCGCCACCCGGAGGGCAGTGGGATAGGTGTCGTTTGTGGATTGATGCAAATTGACATGATCAAACGGATCCACGGACCGGCCGAGTTGTTGGGAGGCAAGCCGGGCAACCACCTCATTGACATTCATATTGGTCGAGGTTCCCGCCCCGCCCTGAAGGGCGTCCGTCACGAACTGGTCTTGATATCCACCGCGAAGTATCGTCTCGCACGCCGAAACAATGGCATCGGCCGTATCCCGGGGAAGGAACCCGCATTCCGCATTGGTTCTGGCGCAAGCCAGCTTGACCTGCGCCAGGGCGGCAATCAGCGCTGGATGAACCGGCCTGCCGGAAGCCTTGAAATTCAGGCGCGCCCGCTCGGTCTGAATCCCGTACAGAACCCCGTCCGGAATGGCAAGCTCCCCAAGCAGATCATGTTCGATGCGCGGCATGGCATCACCCTACACCGGCCCGAAGCGGCATTCCAGTTCAAATCAACGATCGCGATCCTATCACAGAGTATTGCGAGGAGGGATGAATAGTGGTAGGGTATATCAACATATTCCAGTGAAAGGAAAACATGAACAGGAACATCCTCTCTCCCGGTTTTACGCATGACGGTTTTTTCATGACCGCATTCTGGCAACTCATGTCCTTTGTCATGATGATCCTGCTTATCTGGGTAGACGAAGTTCTGGATTTGTCGAATCTATGGTTTGCGGTTCCCCCCGTTTTTTGGACAGGTAGCTAAGCGAGGATTTGAGTAAGCTACATGTCAGGAACGGGAGGCGGAGAATGGCTGGGAAAAGGAAACAACATACGAACGAATTTAAGG
>CAIZMS010000175.1 GCA_903934155.1 uncultured bacterium
GCTTCGGAGGCCTCGGAGAGGCCTCCCTACCCTGAAGCGACTATGCCTCAGGGAGTCTTGGCGGATTCAACGAATTCCGCACTTTTTTCGCCGGATTTTTTTCCGCCACGAGGATTGGCGGCAAGCCTTTTTGCCTCCATATGCTTCTGGGTCAAGGAGGTATCCTCAGGCAATCCTTCATCCCGCTGAAGCGTCTTGGGATTCGCAAGCCCCACCGTTACGAAAATAATCGTCTCCGTTTGAGTCCGCCGCTTATGCGTATGGGTGAAAAGATATTTCCCGATCAGGGGGATATCCCCCAGAAGCGGAACCTTTTTCACTTCCTCCCGCTCTTCCGTTTCCGTCAATCCGCCGATGGCGGCTGTCTTTCCGCTCTCCAGACTGAAGGAGGTCTTGATCGTTTTCTCAGAGGTGATGGGATAGGTATTGTTATCCGGAGCCGTCTTATTGCTGATAAAACGGCTGAGCGTCGGAACGATATTAACGCGAATATTGCCCTGATTATTGATGGTCGGGGTAACATCCACGGTTATGCCATATTGGAAGTAGGGCAGTTTTTCATCCAAAGCATAAGTGGTGGTATTTGCCTGCCCCTGCTGCCCCGGGGTAACCGTCCCCTTGATATTCGGTTCCTTGTTCCCGATTTTGATATTGGCGGTCTCCTCATTGGCGACAATGATTTTGGGGTTGGACACCACGCTGATGCCATTGATCTGCTGCAAAGCACTCAACACCACCCGGAAATCATCGGCGCTCAACACAGCCGTACGAACATCGGAGAGATGCTGCCCGGCGATGCGCTCCGACTCACGAGAGTAATTGGCTGATTTTGTGATCGTATCGGCCACATCACGACCGGAGCTTGAGCTGACAGTCGACTGAATGCCGTCGGCGGTCGTATCGCTCAAGGACAGGGAATTTCCGCTGGTAAGCGTATCCTTGGAAGTCCGATTGTCCGTTGCCCCCGAACCCGGGAGCCCGGCGGACGAGGCGCCCGCTGGTCGTAAATTTGAATCCACGGTCCCCAAACCCGTGCGCTGTCCGTTGAATTTACTGCGACTATCCGTGAGCGTTTGGCTCATGGTCGCCACTCCAACCCCGTACCCCTCCAGTACCTGCCAGTTGATTCCCAGATCCTTGATGGCCTCATCGGTTAATTCCAGGAACTTGGCTTCGATGTAGACCTGCTGACGGGGAAGATCGATTTCCTCAACCACCTTGCGGATTTCATTAAGATTCGCCGCCGTACTCCGGATCACCAGCGCATTGGCATTGGGGAAGGCCGAGACAATACCATCCTTAACCAGCATCCGGGTGACAATGGCCGCCACATTGGATACCTGGGCATAATTCAGGAATATCGACTGGGCAATCATGGGATCCGCCGCCCCGGGCGGTTTTACCGTCACGCTATAAATGGATGAGGCTGGCACTTTTTCAATCACCATCAGACTGTACATGTCCAGAATGGAATCCAGCGCCGGCTTCCACTCGACATCCTGGAGATTGACGGTCACTTTCCCCTGCAAATTAGTAGACGAGGCAATAATATTCGCACCGGAAATCTTGGTAAACAGCCTGACGACATCCTGCAAGGGGACATCATCCAAGGCCACGGAAATCAGGTTCTGTTTTTCAGAACCGGGGAATGAAGCCACCGGAACCGTTTCCGTTGCGACATCCGTGTTCGTTACAGGGCCTGAGACAGACTCCGCAACCGCACCGGTTATGGATTGAATCGGCTCAACGGCAACCGGGGCACCAGAGACGACCGGGACTACAGGGACAACAGCGTCGCCGGGAACGACAGACTCCGCGCCTCCTGATACTGGCGCGGCCGCCATGTCGGAAAGGGTGATAAATTCAGCTTCAGGAGTCAGCCCGGAGCGAAGTTCCGCTTGAGCCCCCCTCATCCCCAGAAACACCGATACAGCGATCACAAAGCCCCATGAAACCTGTCGTTTGGTCATAGATTCAGCCCTTTCTTCTTCAATACCCGATAACCCGGTAAAACCGATTTGAAATTCCAAATATCGATGTATCCGTACAATTCGTCATCATGTCCTGCCCCATAATGCTTGAAAAGCCGGGCAGTGTTGACCAAGGCGACATCAGAGTGTCAGCATATTGCACGGCATAATTCCAGTTCTGATGGCCAAACCAGGAGATGGTGAAGGATACATTGGTTCCGATGGACATCACCGTCGTAATCGGAGTAACCCCATTGGTTTCGACACCGGGAAGTATCGGGATCATCAAAATGCGATTATTCAGTGAGTCGGCGATGTAAAGGTATCCCCGCGGATCCCAAGCCACATCTTCCGGGCCGCTCAGGGAAGTCCCCCCCACCAGAGTAGCCCAGGAGGAACCGTTCGTCGGCGCTGTTGCAACCCGGTTATTGAGAACATCCGCCACATAAAGACTGCCACCGCCCATCGTCATGCCCGCCGGA
>CAIZMS010000176.1 GCA_903934155.1 uncultured bacterium
GCCGCTTTCATGGGCGATGTGGCAATTCCAATGACAAATCCTACCAAGTTCCAGATGGTATAGAGATATCTTGCCCAGTTCTTCCCTTTGAGCATAGCGACGCCAGAAACGATCATGGCCAGTAACCCCAAATAGCTCATGGCGTATTGAACAGGGATGGGTATTGGACTCTTGGCCATTATGTCCCGCCCCGTGGGGTCGTTGATCATGGCAGTCGTCATGATCAGGGTTATTCCACTCATTACGATAAGGATCCATGCGATAACCGAGATTGATGTTGGTCGCTTCTTCATTTTGTCTTTCTTTTCTTGTCTTTTTGCCGAACGTCAAGGCTTCGCGGCGGGCGTTCAGCGTCGCGGTCGCCCTGCAGAGCGGCCATCTGGAACCATATTGCGGATGCCTTAAGATCCTTTCGGACCCCATCACCCTCACGGAGATAGTACCCCAGGTTGATTTGCTATGCGGCATGGCCTGCAGAGGCAGCCATGCGGTACCAGCGAATCGCTGATCGAATGTCTCGCGGCACTCCCTTTCCATCTTCGCAACATGTGCCGATGTAGAACTGTGCGCGCACGTGTCCCTGGCGCGCAGCCACCAGCCAATAGTGAACCACCTCGTTCCAGGGTGTCCGGCGAGGTCGATTACGGCCGAATGCCTTGCGATACACGTGCACTCGGCGTGACCACCGACTCTATTGTTCAAGCAATTTCTTCCATTTCTCTTCGAGGCCGGCTTTGGCGCGGACCTCAGGCAGGGCCGCTTTCTCGTTGTCCAGTCCTTCGATGTAGGCGTTGTTCTCGAACTGGAATTTCTCACGCGCTTCCTTCAAGCGTTCGAAATGGTTCTTGGCGATGTCGTAGAGCAGATTCTCCTTAACGAGAAAACCACTGCCGCCGGAATCGAAGTACAGGGCGGGATTGGGCGAAATGTGCGCGTAGGGCCCACGCCTGACACCGTGGATGTGATTGAAGCGAATGCTCGACTCTGGCTGAAACCCCAGCACGTAGATGGGGCCACCGTCACACACCTCGCGCATGACGTTGTGGATATAGTTCCATTCGATCGTATTCCTGCAAATCGGCGACGGGGTTGCCCCCCAGACCCAACCGACGCTGATGCCCGTATAGGGAAGATCGGCGACCTCGTTGTGGGAGATGATCGTTCCCTGGCCAGCGCCGACGAAGATGCCGCAGGATCCCAAGTAGACCGTGCCACAGTCATGAACGTAGTTGTTTTCGACCCGGTTGTTCTTGGGGATCTTCTCCTCGACTGGCTTCTTCCCCTCCATCGGACCGTGGATTTGGATGCCGTTATTGCCAAGGTCATGGAGGTGGCAGCCCTCGATGCGATTGCCGCAAGCGCCTTCCAAGAGGGAAATGCCCATGCCGCCCCCCTGAGAGACCGTGCAGCCCACAAAGGCTGAATCCAGCAGGTATGTGGCCGTGATCTTGCTCGGTGGTGGCGGCGCACCGTAGTTCAGGCCCGCTTGCTGCCCTTGGTGCCCTTCAGGGGGCAAACGATCGGCGCCGTGGGAAAAAGTCAGGCCCTGGAACGAGAGGTTCTTGACTGGCTTTTCCGCTGTGCCCTCAATGACAACGACGCTCTCGAGTTTCGGCGCGATGACCGCCACCTTGCTCAACTCCTCGCCTTCCCTGGGCATGTAGTAGAGTTTCTCATCGGTGCGGTCCAGGTACCATTCGCCGGGCTCGTCGAGCAGCTCCAGCGCGTTCTCGAAGAATGCGTAGCGTTTGCTGGTGAGCATGTTTCTGCCGCTGTAACTGTTATTGGGCAGCATCATGGTGCAAGCGCCGGTCGCCTTGTCCACCTGCTGGATGCGCTTGTGGTACGAGGCCCAGTTCTTGAAGCCCACGACCTCGACGTCGGTGAGGTTCTTCCAATCCGCGACATACTGGGGATCAACCGTCACGGTCTCTGGCGTGTCTGCCCCCCCCTTGCCGTAACCGTGGAGACGGATGGCGTAGTCTTTCGCGGACCGGTTCGGAAAGCGGGCGCGGATGGCTCTCTTGCCATTCACAAAGAGGTTGCGGAAATACCAGTCGTTGGCGCCGGGAACGGGGGCGGACCAGATCCCATTCGCCTTGAGGGTCCAGCCGCTGATCGTGCGGCCGCCGCTCAGAACGGGCTTCTTTCCTTCGGCCGCGCGCCAGGTGGTGCCAGAGTCCGCGGAAGTGAAGAGGAGCGGCTCCGGCAGAAACCAGGTTCCCTCGTGCATGACCACGGTCGAGCCCGGTTTCTGGCGCGCCAGTTCCTGGGCTCGATGCACGCTCGCCACCGGGGCGTTCTTGTCGCCGCTGTTGGTATCCTTGCCACTCTCGGCAACGTGGATCTCGGCCGCCGCCAGCGTGGTCGAATAGGTCAGCAGCGCCAGAGCCACGGTCGTGTATACGCAGGCTGTTCGTCTCATGATTTCTCTCCCTTTCGTATCGTTGCTCGGCCAACGTTACCATTAACGGGCGGCGGTACGCCGTGCCGTTCAGTGGTTTGTTGGCACTTCCTGTTCCGGTCGGTAAAGAACAACAGAATGACAATACAGATGAATTCTACCGTCCTCGTAGTCTCCGACCTCGAACCTCAGCTTCTCCCAACCTTGCTCCGCAATGCTTTGGATATAGAGTCCCATAATTTGACCAAATCCGTTGAAGGACTGGACTGAGACTCGGTGAAACTTGAAACCAATTCTCATTCGAGGTGGTTCACATGCTTCCAGAATCAAGTTCACATCCGACCAGATGTCACCGAGGAGATCTTCCTGTTTCTTGAAACAGAATTCGTGTACGAAATTGAAATGGTTCAGAGGAAGGTTTGCAACAATGTCCTGAATGTCAGGATAGCCCTCGAATTCGGACAATGGGATGTCTTTTGCTGTATCCATGGTTCTATGTGCCAACATCTTGTTTGAACGGTTTTTCAGTCTTTCCCGGCAAATTGGGCGCGGAGAGGAAGGTTTTAGGGTAGCAGTAGAAGCATCCAACCCCCTTTTCGCCAGCTGGTTAAGAGCTCATTCAGGAGCTCACCCCCGTCGGTACTCAGTAGTGTAGTTGCCGGGAGGGATGAAATCAAGGGTTTGAGCTTGAGCGCGCCGTATATCACGGGTTTTTACTTGGATATACGGCGCGTCGTATATCACGTGATTGGATTTCGTCTCAAGTTTTCATCATTCCGCATTTAAGGCCCTGTGATGAAGGTGATTGCAAAAGATCGATACCGGGCTATGGAATGGAAATCACTTCATGGCTGGCCCAATGCACCGGGTAGCCGCAAGTTGGTTGGATCTGATAATCCCATTTTATATTCAAGAACAGGGATGTCCAAAACAAATGTCCAATGGACAAGATTGGATGAAAAAGCCGTTGGAGTTCAAGCTTTAGCTTGTCCTCGTTCGTAGTTCCGGCCTTAGTCGGGTATTGAAATGAAGACCGCGCCCGAAGGCGGAACTAACAGAAAATACGAAGACAAGCTAAAGCTTGAACTCCAACGAAATACGAAGACAAGCTAAAGCTTGAACTCCAACGAAATGCGAAGACAAGCTAAAGCTTGAACTCCAACGAAATGCGAAGACAA
>CAIZMS010000177.1 GCA_903934155.1 uncultured bacterium
ATGTGTCCCAGAACCAGGATCAAAAACGCCAATACACATTTCAGTACTCTCATCGCTTTTACTCCTGTTTTGACTCAACCCGCTATTTTACAACCATCGGCTTGCCTGCGACAATCATCTGCAATTCCAGCCACGGCAGCGGCGCACCGCCCGCAACATCCACCCGCACCGGCGCATATCCGGTCGGCATGACATAATTTTCCCGTACAACTTTTAATTCCTTCAACTTTCGCCAGTTCCGGTCATGAACAGCCGCCACATCGCCGCCGTCGTACCGCAGATAACAGCCGGTTTCGATTTCGCCATTGACGGTGAGTTTACCTGAAGCGGTCACAATCACGGGATTAACCAACTTCGATGGCACATCGACCAGCACCTTGAGATGAGATAGGCGAACCCGTGGATTGGTCTTCGGCGGGATGAACCCATAGCCAAGGCCTACACCATGAACCCGGCTGTAATCAAAATGTTTCGCGCCAAATCGCCAGCCCCAGTTTCCATCCGCCCATGAGGCTTCACCGCTGGGAATGGTGATCGTCCGGTTTCCCTTGAAATCAATTTTTGCAACATAGTCCCTCGTGCCGCTGCCGCTGAGTTGCAGCAATACCACAGCACCACTGCCGTCGCCCTCAATATCCATAGCCATACCGCGCCCCATACCCATCGAGAAATCCTTGCGCCAGGAAGGAATATCCTCCTCGATCCTGACAGATCCGGAACGCGGGTTTTCAGCCGTCATCACCAGCGCATCGCCATCCTGCACAAACTGCGCAAATCGCTGGTTTCGAATATCCTTCGCCTTCGGCAGGATACTATTCGCGGTGCTTGCTATCGGGTCGGTTTTCATGCTGGTACCAGCCGCGTCAGCACCGGTACGGTAACTGTCCACAATCGCATCACCGGCGCGTTCAACAGCCTGCACCGTTTTGCCAGCGCTGCTTTTTCCCATCTCGGCCAACACTCTGATGACAAACCCGGCCGGCTGCGCCTCGAACGGATTTTCTAGTTCAAGCAACTGGCCGGGCTGGCAAATCTGTCGCGGCCCCACCGGCCCGAATTCCTGTCCAACTTTCCACGGAACATCGCCCTGCCGCCGCACCATGACACGCGTCGGAATAACCTCGTAACGACCACCCGTTTTACGCACCTGAAAAAAATCCTTACCCTGCATATGATTGCCAAAGTGGGACAAGGTACGGCGCATCGCCTTGATCTGCTCTTCCGTCAAAAGCGGCAGAACCTCCCGCCAGAGATTGAATGCCGAGAACATTTCATCCACAAGACCATGGGTTGACAGGATGTCCAATGACACGCCAAACATCGGTTCAGGCTTGAGGACCTGGAAGCGCCTCACACCCTTGGCAATGAGGGACGACATTTCAAACCAGGCGTCCATGATCGAGGTAGCCGGACGATGGGCATCAAGCTGGAAAGAGAGGTTGACCGTGCTGTAGCCGAACTGGCCGATACTCCTGATTTTACTGAAACGCATTTCGATGTTGGAACTCACTGGCCGACCACCCGATGTAGTACTGGCCACCGGATGATCAAGATTACGCGCAACCAGATCGCTGAATTTCTGTGGACCCCATGAGTACTGGCCATGAATTTCATAGGCATCATACTCCAGCTGATCAAGATGAACTTCGTTGGCGAATTGCGCATATTCGCGGGCCATTTCCGCCAGCAATGGCGAATCGGTGTCCGGTACAAAATTCTGGCCGAACGCCGAGAGAAGCCCAACGGTCTCAGCACCAGCCGCGTGCGCTGAAGCGACTGTGGCGCCATGTGCCCTGCTGCAGTTACGTAGGATCCAGACAGGCTTGTCCGTGTCGGCGAATTCACCTACCCTGATAATCTCTTCGTCAATCCGCACATAGTTACTGTCAAAGAAATGCCATTGTAATCCCGGCCCATTACCAACACGGCCCGGCGAAAACGGCACATCAGAACCAGGCTGGGGCTTAAACTTAATTTCCCGGGCATCCTTGTCAACCGCTTCCCCCAGAACTCCGCGACCCCATGCGGCAAGATTGCGGTCGACATGTCCGGCAATTCTCTTCGGATCCTTCGGGCCAATGCCTCCACAGGTATAATGAAGATCCAGTTTCATGCCCCGTTTTTCGAGACTTTCCGAGTAACGCTTGAGATCAGCACGTCCTTTCGGAAAAACCTTCTCATTGACATGCACATGCGAATGCTCCAGGGGCCAGTATTCGCCCCGCCAGGTGTCGGTGTGCAGATAGATCATCTTGATCCCTTTTTTTTCGGCGATATCGGTGAGCTGGTAAAGCTCCGCCTCACTGCCGGCACAGAGGATCATCGTGGTCATGTCCTTGAACGTGTTGTAGTAATCATCAATCCAGCGCCGGGCGCGATCCTTCGTCCAGGGTTCGCCGATTGCCGGTTTCGGCAGATCTTCACCGCACCAGATATCCAGCAATGCCTCATCCTCCTCAGCATCATTGGCGGCGACATACAGGGCGAAACCACCCAGCGGGTCTACCGGATTCCGGTGCCAGAGATAATTGAAATCGACCCTGATGGAGGCGCCAAGTTGCTCCAGGCGGGTCATGTAATCCAGCGGCAAGGCCTTGAAATCCCGGGTGGTACAGGTCATCTCGAAATGCAGGGACGCCTGGCTCACCGCCGGCAACCCTTCGACCCTAGTCAGTCTGAAAGCCATGTAGCGCCCCTTGCGGGTCACATCAAATGTGAAACGCGGCAAAGGTTTTACGCCGAAATTCGGTACAGGTTTTGCGCCGGTAACAATAAGAACATTGTCTTTGATTTCAACCTTGCTCAGACTAGTATCCTCAACGGCACTCCCCGTAAAACTGCGGATGAAGAATCCCTTCCCGGGGCGCGCCGTATCGATCAGGTTGACTCCATCACCCTTGTCAAAGCGGCTCACAAGGCCGTCCGCCGCAAAAAAGATCTCAGGCCCCTTGTCCTGCGCAAACGAAGATGTCCCCGCCGCGAGGCACAATTGAAGGGCTAAGACCAACCGGTAGCGGTTCATCATGCGGCGATTGGGATGAGTGCCCGGGTTCAGGTCAAGCGGCTCTAACTTCATGGACTTTCCTGAATTGACTTTGCGGCACAATGACGGTTACTGGGCGAGACGATCACGCCGCCAGCAGGCGAATCCTCGATGCGGACGAACGAACCCGTAACGCCCGGCGATGAACAGTCGCGAACCCATGCGTCCTTCACCTTGCGCAGCCGAATAGCACAATCGCCGCCGAACGAAACGCCCATTCTTGTACCCACCAGTTCAAGCTCTGTCACAGTCTCACAGACGACCGCCGGTCTGGCTTCGTTTTTAACGGCATCGATACGGACATTCGACAGCGTCAATCCTCTCACATACCGGGCATAGAACCCCGCGAACGGCACCTTCGCCCCAAACACATAGAACTCCGGGCGGCAGTCCACAAACTCCGGCACATCCCGAATCGCAGCCTGTTCGGCTGTGCCGCCGCCAGGCAGGGTGAGTGAAATATTGTCGAAGACAATGTTTTCAACAAAGTGTCCAGGCACCCCGCTCAGCACAAACCCGCAAGGAATACCAGCCAGCTCCGAGTTGTCCACGCGGATATTACTGAACCGAATATCACGCAGCGCCTTCATCGGCGGCAGTTCCTTGGGGCTGTCCACACCCAGACGGATCTGGTTGAACGTCATGAAGAGCGGACGCGGAACATTGCGCATGATGATATTCGAAAACAGCATGTTTTTCATTGTGCCGCCTTCGCACATCTGGATCTTCAGGCCAGCGTCCCGGATATCGTGAAAAATACAGTTGGACACCGTCACATCCTGCAGGTCGCCCAGCGACGACATGCCGATGCGAATGGCCGCCCACCGGCTTTGCATAACGCAGTTGTTGATGACCACGTTGCGGCAGGGGCGGTCGAGGCGCGATGCCTGAAGGCAGATGGAATCGTCGCTGGTGTCGAACGAGCAGTTGCTCACGCGCACGTTCTCGCAACCATCAAAGTCCAAACCATCGCCATTCCCTGCGTTATCACGACTTTCGATGGTAATGCCGTCTACAACAATATCTCGGCAGTAGAGCCAGGCGGACGTCCACGACGCCGGGTTGCGCAATATCAGGCCGCGTAAGCGAAGTTGAGCACATTCCAGAAAACGGATAAGCATGGGACGGTTCCCTGCCGGGTCTCCCTGGTTGGGGAAATGCGTCTTCTCCCCCTGCCCGTCGATCATCCCGTCGCCGGTGAGTGCGATATTGGTAGCGCCACGCGCAAAAATCAGACACCGGTCCATGTGCGGCTCGCCGTCGTAGATGTTCTTGTGCGTGTCGGTGGCGTAGTCGGCAATGTTGGTGCTGCCGAGCAGCACTGCCCCAGAGGCAATGTGCAGCTCCACATTGTCCTTGAGATAAATCGTTCCGGTCACAAACCGGCCGCCGGCCACGAGCACTTCACCGCCACCCGCCGCCGTGCATGCATCGATCGCCTTCTGAATGGCAGCCGTGTTCAACGTCGCGCCATCTCCCGCCGCCCCAAAGTCACGGACATCACAACCGATTTTCCGGACGGGATTAGCAAAAGCGGTTGTCGCAATCGGAGCCAGCAAAATAGACAAAAATAAAGACGCTAATGTGGAATTCATGTTTCTAAGCCCTTATTCTTTGAGGAGCACCACGGCGTCGCGGTCAGCCTGTTCCAGGCGGATCGTCTCGCCGGCCGACGCTGAACGCATGAACAGCTGCGCCGACACCAGAATCACGTCTTTCCCGCGCCAGACCAGATTGGGGCTGAGAATTTCCGTTAGACCCGCCTTTGCGAGGAAAGCCGGGGCCTTTTCGGACTTGGCACACATCACGTAGACCTTGGCGGCGCGCGTCAGTGTGAACTCCAGGGAACTTTCCTGCCCCTTCTGGGTCAACCGTCGCGTGGTAATCCACGTCGCGCCGCGAACGGCTTCGGGCAGCGCGTCGAATGAGTTATCCGCCGTGGAGTCCAGATCATAGTAGAAGGGCCACTGGGCCCGCACGGGCATATCCATATAGTAGGCCTGATTCTTCGGGTTGGATGTCTTCAGCCCCGTGACCAGCGGTTTCCCGGCAAGCACCTCGGGCGCTCCCCCCTTGCCGTAGAAGTAGAGCACTGCGGAATCCGCATGGCCCGCCTCATCGGAAACCTGAACCACATTCCTGCCCGTGCGTAACGCCGCAGGCCAGTAGAAGACGTTGTCCACGCGCCGGCCATTGCCGTGCTTATACTGGCCATTCTCCAGCGTGGAGGCCTTCTCGCCATTGACAACCAGTGTCAACCGCTTCGCATTGCTGTACGCCTTGATGCCGTTGGTGACCGATCCCTGGCGAAGGAAGTAACACTGGGAAGTGAGCCGCACGGTCGGTTCCGTCGGCCGCAGGAAGCACCGGTACAGATAGTATACATCCTTCCTCTCGCCGGCGTAGGTCATGAGTCCCTTGGTGTTCCAACCCACACTTCCTTTGTATCGAGGGTTATTGAAATCGCGCATGATCCACCACAGGAACATGCCCAGCTTGTCCGCATGATCAAAGAAGGCGACCTGGAATCGCGCTTCCGCGACAAGCTGCTGATACTCTTCGGGTTCGTACAAACTTAGCCGCATCTTTGCCTCGGAATAGTCACAATGAATCGATATGACGCCTCCGGCGCCGGTCTCCGAGATGTATCCTATGCGTTTGTCATCCCACGGGTCTCCTACACCCTTGTAATACCAGCCGGGATACGTGTTCGCCGTGATGAAATCGGCGTTCGTGCACGCCATCTGAGCCACAATGACCGGGCGTGTGCTGTCCAGCGCTTTCACCACTGGAACGAAATGCTCCGCAGGCGCCGCGTCCGCTTCGTTGCCGACAGACCACACCGCGATCGAAGGATGGTTGTAGTTCTGCTTCACCATTTCCGTCGTAATCTGATCTCCTGTTGGGGAAATCTGGTCTTTGTTGGAGTGCCCATTCTCGGCCCAGCAGAAAATCCCGAGCTTGTCACAGAGATCGTATTCCAGTTGTGCGTGCGGATAATGCGGCAGACGAAGGAAGTTGATCCCCAGATCCTGCAAGAGCGCGAAGTTCGCCAGGAAGTCCTCGTCGGCCAGCGCCGACGCCTTGGCTTCGGCCTCCTGGTGAAGGCTTACTCCCATCAGGCGAATTTTCTTGCCGTCCAGGGTCACCGCCCCTTTCTTGAAAATCAGCGAACGGAAGCCCGTTGGCTCCCGAACCGCATCCACGGTCTTCCCGCCCCGCTGGACTTCCGCCAGCACCCGATACAGATTCGGCGCGCCGGGCGCCCATAACAACGGCCGCTCCACCTTGCCCTTCACTTCCACCGTAGCACGCTGCCCCGCCTGCACGGTCACGCGTTCGGAGAGCGTCAGCACCGTTGCGCCTGAGGGAGACTGCACTGTAACCACCACCTGCGCGTCTTCGGCGGTTGCACCGGCGTTACGAACCAGCACTTTCACGGCCAGATCGGCGCTGGCCTCCGTGACGTTCGCCGGCGTGCAGTAGACGCCGGGTGAGGCAGAATCGGTCGGATCGATGTGCAGGGAGTCGGTGCCCAGCAACCAGACCTTGCGGTAGAGTCCGCCCCAGACCTTGTACAAGCGTGTTCCCGAGGGTAGGCAGTCCTCGGTCTTCTTCTCGTCGTTGTTCACGCGGAGGGCGATCACGTTCTTCCCGCCCGGTCGTAGCGCCGCAGTGGCGTCAAAGAGAAAGCGCGTATAGGCGCCACGGTGTTGACCAAGGTGCTGACCGTTTACATACAGATCCGCAATCGTCGCCGCGCCCTCGAAAACGAGGTAAATCCGGCGGCCGGCCATTTCCGCAGGCACGGAGCACTCCCGGCGGTACCAGGCTTGTGTCAGGGTGGTCATCTGGGCACGCGTCTGGAAGACATGCGGCACCGACACGGTGCTCCAGGCCAACGTCTCAAAGGCAGGCGTTCCGGGCTCAGGCATGGCGTCACTCGCGCCCGCGCCATAGAACTGCCAGGGCGAATCATGGAGCGCAATACGCTGACGAGTATCGGCCGGCTCCTTGCCCGCGCTCAACAGGGCACTCCCTGCTAACATCACACTCATCAGAATTGCCCGCTTATAGAAAACTGTTTTTTGAGAGCTCATAAATACACCTGTCTTTCCTTCTCAATTCTTCGCTTTGCGCTTTGGCTTCACGGCGCTTGATTACTCTTGGCTGCAGACTTGTCGGGAACTTCCCATTTGAACTGGGCGAACACTACTTTAGTCATGTCCGCACCGACTTTGGGCTTGAGGTGAAGAGCGGCAATGTTCTCCCATTTCCCCATCCGTTTCTGATTGGCGCGGTTGATGAACTTATTCGCCGGAATCACCATGGTCTGCCAATTGTCTGACGCGGTGATTTCAATCTCGGCATCGTAATCGTCCGCGGAAAAAATCAACGTCTGGGGCTCGGTGCAGTAGAACTTGAATCCGAGC
>CAIZMS010000178.1 GCA_903934155.1 uncultured bacterium
CGGGCGGTTCAATCGGATCCGAAATACAACAGCGAGTTGGTCGGCCGTCTGGTGAACCACCTGATGAAGGTGGGAAAAAAATCGGTATCGGTAAACATTGTTTACGATGCTCTGAAGGTGATTCAAGAGAAGCATCCTGATGGTGATCCGCTGGAAGTGATTCTTCGCGCGATTGACAATGTGAAGCCGAAAGTTGAAGTGAAGTCTCGGCGGGTTGGTGGCGCCACATATCAGGTGCCGGTTGAGGTGACGCCTGATCGACAGGGGGCCTTGGCGATGCGTTGGTTGATTCAGTACGCGAAGACTCGGAAGGGCGTGCCGATGCGACGAGCACTGGCTCAGGAAATCTTGGATGCTTATGCCGAGCAGGGGAATGCCATCAAGAAGCGTGATGATACGCACAAGATGGCTCAGGCAAACAAGGCATTTGCCCATTATCGATGGTAAGTTGAGTTTATGAATATCCCGTCGTCCGACGATCGGGCGGCGGGTGTTGTTTGTTTAGTGAATCAAATGGAAACGGTTTTGGAACAGAATAAAAAAGGTGGAGCCACGGGGGAAGCGCGCCAGCGTGAAGCGGCGGATCGCGTCCGCCCCTTGTCCGCCGTTCGCAATATCGGGATCATTGCCCACATCGATGCGGGCAAGACCACGACAAGTGAGCGTATTTTGTTTTATGCCGGGCGAGTGCACCGCATGGGCGAAGTCCATGAGGGAACCGCCACAATGGACTGGATGCCGCAGGAGAAGGAGCGTGGCATCACCATTACGAGCGCGGCGACGACCTGTTTCTGGCGGGATCACCAGATTAATCTCATCGACACTCCTGGGCATGTTGATTTTACGGTTGAAGTGGAGCGATCGTTGCGTGTTCTGGATGGTGCGGTTGTGGTGTTTTGTGGCGTGGGCGGCGTGCAGCCGCAGTCTGAAACGGTCTGGCATCAGGCGGACCGCTATCATGTTCCCCGAATCGCCTTTGTAAATAAAATGGATCGCATCGGCGCTGATTTCAAGGCGGTGGTTTCTCAGATACGAACCCGCTTGGGAGCGGTTCCGGTGCCCATTCAGATTCCGTGGGGCGCTGAAGACGGGTTTCGAGGGGTCATTGATCTTTTGACCATGGAAGCCATTGTTTATGACGACACTTCATTCGGGAGTAAGGTTCAGACGGTTTCGATTCCGGCCGAGCTGGCAGTGGAGGCTGAGAAGGCCCGTGCTGAGCTTATTGAAGTTCTGACAGAGCGGGATGAAAAGGTTTTGGAGTCCTATTTGGAATGTGCTGATGTTTCCGCGCAGGTGCTGCGGGATGGATTGCGGCGCGCGACGCTCGCGCAGACATTAACTCCCGTTTTGTGTGGGTCGTCGCTTCGCAATAAAGGGGTTCAGCAGTTGTTGGACGCTGTGGTGGATTTCCTGCCGGCTCCGATTGATGTCCCCGCTGTTCGAGGCGAGCATCCCAAGACCCGTGAGGTTGTGTCGCGTGAGGCAGACGATTTCGCCCCGCAGAGCGCCTTGGTTTTTAAGTTGATGAACGACACCTACATGGGTCGACTTGCTTTTGTTCGCGTTTATTCCGGGCAGATCCGGAAAGGGCAAAACTTGTTCAATGCCCGCACCCGGAAGCGTGAGCGAGTAATGAAGTTGGTGCTTCTGCACGCGGACGATCGCCGGGAGGTGGATGTTCTCCATGCCGGCGAAATTGGCGCGGTGGTAGGGTTGAAGCAGATCACGACGGGAGATACTCTGTGCGCGGAGAACATGCCTGTTGAGTTGGAGCGCATTCGTTTTCCGGAGCCGGTGATTTCCATGGCCATCGAGCCAAAGTCGCAGGCCGATCGCGAGAAGTTGGGAGAGGCCATGAAGGCGCTTTCGGCCGAGGATCCCACCTGCATCGTTTCGGTGGATCCTGATACTGGCCAGACGCTGTTGAGCGGAATGGGCGAGTTGCATCTTGAGATTTTAAAAGATCGGATGTTTCGTGAGTACAAGGTTCAGGCGAACGCAGGGCGGCCTATGGTGGCCTATCGAGAGACTGTTCTGGCTTCAGGACGGGGTGAATACCGCTTTGAGCGCGACATTGCCGGGCAGCCCCAATTTGCCGCGGTAGTTCTGGATGTCGAGCCCGCTGTACGCGGCTCGGGGGTTACGGTTGAATTTGATGTGTCGAACACATGCATCCCGGCTGAATTCCGTAGCGCTGTGGAGGAGGGGGTTCGAGACGGATTGACGACCGGCATTCTGGCGAACTATCCGATGGTGGATGTTAAGGTTAGAGTGGTGGGTGGTGGTTTTCATGATCAGGAATCCACGGAAGTGGCATTCCGGACAGCCGGCGTGATGGCCCTGAGGTTGGCAGCGAAGGCATCAAAGCCAGCGATTCTTGAGCCTATCATGTCGCTTGAAATTATTCTTCCGGCGGATCATTTGGGAGATGTGCTGAACGATGTGAGCGCCCGGCGTGGACATGTTCAGGACATGATAGGTAAGGAAACCGTGCAAGTGATTCATGCGCGCGTTCCGCTGGCGGAACTTTTTGGGTATTCAACGGCCGTCCGGTCTTTGACGCGGGGGCGGGCGAGTTACACGATGGAGCCGGCGTGTTTTGATGTGGTGCCGGAGACGATACAACAGCAACTTCTGGAACGGTGAGTGAATGATGGAAAAGCAACGCATACGTATACGGTTGAAAGCTTATGACTATCGGGTGTTGGACCAATCGGTATCCGATATTGTGGAAACGGCAAAGCGGACAGGAGCCCGGGTGGTAGGGCCCATTCCGATGCCGACGCGCATTGAGAGTTACAGTGTTAACCGCAGTGTGCATGCCGATAAGAAATCGATGGAACAATTTGAGGTCCGAACGCATAAGCGGGTATTGGACATTGTGGAACCGACGGCAAGGACGGTGGATGAGTTGAAGAAACTCAACATGCCCGCCGGTGTGGATATAACGATCAAGATTTAAGC
>CAIZMS010000179.1 GCA_903934155.1 uncultured bacterium
ATAGGAATAACCCCAGTCCGATCAGTCCGTATTCTTCCAGGAATTGGGCCCAGTCGTTATGGGCCTCGAAGGAATGATACTGGTTGTTGGGGAAGGTTGGCCATCGGCCCGTGATACGATTCCCGTCCGACGAAGGTGCGAAATGGGGCCAAAGGCTGGAATGCATTCCGGGACCGACACCGATCCACGGCGCGGTTTTCCAGGCGCGAAGCGCCGCAGACGACATTTGAAATCGATCAGAATGTTCGAGGGCGGTCCAAGGGTATTCCTTGAACCGCTTCACATAATGTCCTCCCAAAAGCGCGAAGGCCGATATCGCCACCGTCAGAGTGGCGAGGCCGAGGCCGCGTACAATCCACCTGGCTTTCCGGGGCCAGGACATCGTGCAAAGCATGAGAGCGGTTGCCACCACGATTCCGGCAACAATGCCGCCTCCCCGTGAGCGGCTGAAGACAATCCCGCAGAGTGCCAGCCCGGCGAGACTCATGGCCAGCATCCGCTGCACGCGTGTCGATGACCGAACCAGGAGAAGTGCCATGGCCATGGCTAATGCCAACTCCATTAGTCCGGAAAAATGGTCGGGGCAAAAATAACTTCCCGTGGCCCGATGGTATCCATTTTGATATTGCGGGAACCCTGGCACCCACAACACTTTTGCATTTCCCGCAAGAAGGTGGTTGGCAATGCCGTATAGGCCCAGAAGCCCAAGGTTAATCATGATTAGTATGATCAGAGTTCGGTGCCGTGCCTCGGGTACTCCTGTTGCGACGATGAGTCCGAGGAGAAATGGGGTGAGTTGCAGAAGAAAGCTGCGCTCCGCATCCATGGGAACATCCGCCTGGATGGCCCGGATCAGCGCATAGATCAGGAAAGGTGCCCAGGCCATGGCAAGGCTGTAGACCAGCGTGGACAGATTAAGACGGCGGGTTCCGAGAAAGGCTGAGAGCATGAGTCTGATTCCGTAACAGGCCGTGGTGAGGAAGATGCAGGATACGAAAGGCCAGAACCACCAGATCTCCCAGGCTCCAAAGAACCATGTCGAGCCAATGCCGATAAACGCGATCAGGCCGAAAAGGACAGTCCCTAATATGGAATCGAGTCTTTGCATACTTGAAGAGGGTAGAAAAGTAAGCGGGCAAGGCTTTTCAAGCAAGCCCGTAAAAGCAAAAGCGCCATATTGACATATAGCGATATTATGATATATTAACGGCCATGAAAGTAAACGAAACCTGTTCACCGGAATTGTCGATGGACCTTCTTGAGCGAATGGCTGGTGCGCTGAAAATCCTGGCGCATCCGTGCCGCTTGAAATTGGCCGAGATTCTCCAGCGTGAGGGAGAGGCTCCGGTTCATGCGGTCATGACTCGTCTCATGCTTCCGCAAGCGACCATTTCCCAGCATCTGAACCAGATGCGGCGGGCCGGGTTGGTCAAGGCTTCCCGCCGGGGTAAAGAGGTCTGGTATAGCATAGCCGACCCCAGTGCTTTGACGATTTTGGATTGTATCAGAAGGAAGCAGGATGGGGGGAGAATTCCGAATTCAGAATTCAGAATCCAGAATGCGGAATCCAAGCGATAGCGGGAGACCGGCAAGAATTGAAAATCACATGAAATCCGTATTTATTCTGGATTCTGACTCCTGGATTCTGGATTCCCAGAGTGAATATACAGCAGAAGGAAGAGCATGAAGGTCATTGTCATAGGTGGTGTGGCGGCGGGGATGTCAGCGGCGGCGCGGACGCGGCGTCTGGATGAATCTGCGGAAATTGTGGTTCTGGAACGAAGTCAGCATGTCTCTTTTGCGAATTGCGGTCTGCCTTACCATGTGGGGGGTGTCATTAAGGATCGTGACAGTCTGCTTCTGCAAACGCCCCAGAGCCTGAAGGCGTCCTTGAACCTGGATGTGCGAGTCGGCCATGAAGTCCGGGGCATTGATCGTCAACGCAAGACCGTGCATGTCATGGCGCTTGAGTCCGGGCGGGAATATGATGAAGTCTACGATAAGCTGGTTTTAGCACCGGGATCTCTTCCCATTAGGCCTAATCTTTCAGGAATAGAACATCCGGGAATACTGGTGCTGCGTAATATCGAGGATATGGATCGAATCAAGGCGAGAGTGGAGGGTGGGGCCCGAAGCGCTATTGTCATTGGGGGTGGCTACATTGGTGTGGAGATGGCCGAAAATCTCCGCGAACGGGGACTGAAGGTTGATCTTGTGGAAATGGCGGATCAGGTTATCCCCCCGCTGGACCGCGAGATGGCCCGCGACCTCGAAATCCACATGCGGGACCATGGAATTGACCTGCATCTCGGGCTCGCCGCGTCCGCTTTTCACGATGCGACCGGTCAGGTTTCCGTGGAATTGACCAATGGGAAAGCCATCACCGCCGATTTCGCCATTCTGGCCGCTGGCGTGCGTCCGGATACCCAGTTGGCCCGTTCCGCCGGTCTTGACCTCGGGCCCCGGGGCGGCATCCAGGTGGATGCGCATCTGCGCACATCTGATCCTGATGTTTATGCCGCAGGCGATGCCATTGAAGTGGTGGACATGATCACCGGTCTTCCTGCTCTTATTCCCCTGGCAGGGCCGGCCAACCGGCAGGGTCGGATTGTCGGCGAGAATATCTGCGGGCGGGATACCACCTACAGTTCAAATCAGGGAACGGCCATCGTCAAGGTGTTCGATATGACGGGTGGGGGCACCGGGGCTTCGGAAAAATCGCTCAAAAAAGCGGGTAGGTCATACTTGAAGATTTACCTGCATCCTTCCGGCCATGCAGGCTATTATCCCGGGACGGCGCCCTTGCACATCAAGGTGTTGTTTGAGCCCGGTTCGGGAAAACTTTTGGGTGCCCAGGTTGTCGGGTACGACGGAGTGGATAAACGTCTGGACGTTTTCGCCACCGCCATCCGGGCCGGAATGAGTGTCGCCGACCTTCAACATCTGGAGTTGGCCTATGCTCCGCCTTATGGATCCGCCAAGGATCCCGTCAATATGGCCGGTTTCATTGGCGATAATCTCCTGAAGGGGGATTTGAGCTTGTGGTATGCCGAGGACTTTCCCGCCAAAACCGTACAGGGGATGATCTTGGACGTTCGAAGTCCTCAGGAATATGAACTTTGGCATATTCCCGGGGCGGTCAATATTCCACTGGGAAAATTGCGTTCGCAAATTGACAGGATTCCCCGCGACAAGCCGGTCTTTGTCTATTGCCGGGTCGGATTCCGAAGTTATCTGGCCTATCGTCTGTTAAAGCAACGCGGGATATCAGGAGCGACAATGTTGGCCGGCGGTTCACTGACCTTTCAAAGTGTCCATGACTCTCCCCTGCCGCCGGGGCAGCCACCTCCTGAAAAACCACAGGCTTCACTTCCCTATGCTGAGGAACCCGTCCTGCCAGCCTCCCCTTCGGGCGGAAAAACAGTTGAGGCGGATTGCTGCGGATTGCAGTGTCCCGGGCCGATCAAACGGTTAAAGGACGAAATGGATCGGCTTTTGCCGGGTGATCAGCTCAAAATCTGCGCTACGGATCCGGGATTCGTCAACGATGCTCCTGCATGGTGCCTGAAGAACGGTCACGAAATCATTCAAATACGCAAAGCCGGAGCCAAAA
Source organism: uncultured bacterium (assembly GCA_903934155.1). Lineage (GTDB taxonomy): Bacteria > Verrucomicrobiota > Kiritimatiellia > CAIKKV01 > CAITUY01 > JAABPW01. The sequence goes on from CAIZMS010000179.1 coordinate 3,614, forward strand.
TTGAGGCGGTTATTCGGAAGGGAAACCCTGTGACCCGGATGATAGGGCTTCAATCGTCAGGGAAGGATAAGAAGACCTTTGTTATTTTCTCCGGCGACCTCGACAAAGTCATGGCGGGTTTTGTCATGGCCAACGGCGCCATCGCCATGGGGAGTGAAGTGACCCTGTTCTTTACCTTCTGGGGACTCAACGCACTCAGGAAGCCCGGTCCTCAGGCGGCGGGTAAGGGGCTGCTGGACACACTGTTCGGGTGGATGATGCCGAAGGGCACTGAAGCCCTGACGTTGTCCAAAATGAACATGATGGGCATGGGAACAGCCATGATGAAATATGTCATGAAGCAAAAGAATGTGGAAAGTCTATCCGTCCTGATGGCCGCCGCCAGAGCGGGTGGCGCCAAACTGGTCGCCTGTACGATGTCCATGGATGTCATGGGAATCAAGCAGGAAGAACTGGTGGACGGCATTGAACTGGGCGGTGTCGCCGCCTTCCTCAACGAGGCCGACGAGTCCAATGTGACGATGTTCATTTAGTCATTTTTGATATTTGTCCTCCTGGTGTTTGACACAACTACCTCGTTTTTGCACACTGTCTTCCGTGAAGCCGCCTATTCCGGTTGGTTGAGACGGGTGTGAACCCATGCCGCCAGAAAAGCGATTTCTTGTCAGTTCAGTTTGATCGGAATGACTATGCACAAGAAAATGATTCAGAGTGGATGGGGTTTTTGCGCACTGGTGGCATCAATCACGTTTTTGCTGGCGGTGGGTCTGGCTGGATGTAAGAGGGAAGCCGCACAGGCCACAGGCTCGGAGAAGGTTTACCGTATTGCCTTCGCTTCCTTTGGGCCGGATCCGGCGGCTGATGTCGCCATAAAGGGATATATCGACGGACTACGTGGCGAGGGAATCGAGGAGGGGAAGAACCTGGTTGTGTTGCGCAGGCATGGTTCGGGCGAGATCGCCCAGTTGCCCGCGATGATGCAGTCGCTGGAAGCGCAGGGGTTGGATCTGATCATTCCTATGTCAACTCCGGGGCTGGCAGCGGCGTTTGGGGCGGTCAAAAGAACTCCTATGGTTTTCGTCTATACCTATGACCCCCTTGGCGCCGGAGCTGGTAAAAGTTTTGAGGAGCATCTCCCGCATGTCACCGGCGTGGCCTCATTTCCTCCGATCGAGGGAACCATTGATTTGATTTTTCAGCTTTTCCCTAATGTCCGGAAGGTGGGGACCATCTACAACGCGTCTGAGGCCAATTCGGTCAAGGCCGTTGGTGTGGCGCGTGAATTGTTCAAGGCCAAGGGCGTAACGCTGGAGGAGATTTCAATTGCGGGAACGGGTGAAGTGTTCATGGGGGCTCAGGCACTGGTTGCCCGTAGTCCGGATGTGGTTTGGGTAACGGGTGATAACACGGTGTTGCAGGCACTCGAAGGCGTCATCAAGCCGGTTGCGGGTGCGAAATTGCCGCTGATTCTGAATGATCCTGAATTTGTTGACCGTGGCGCCCTGGCAGGTGTGGGCATTGGTTGGCATGAGAGCGGAATGGCGGCTGGGAAAATGGCCGCCCGGGTTCTGCGGGGCGAGAGTCCAGCAGGCATCCCCATTGTATCGCTTTCCCAGCGCAATGTTGTGCTCAACCATGCGGTTGCCGCAAAATTGGGCGTGGTCTTCCCGCCAGACTTGGTGAAGGAAGTCGGTGCGGGTGCCCCCGTTAGCAGCAAATAAGAAGGTCTTTCGAACGGCAGACCTATGCCGAATGACGGGTCACGGTTTTTCCTGACCATGTCAGGATTTTCCGTTTATTCAGTTTAAGGATCAGGCGCGAAAGGGTCTCGGGGGTTGTTCCGATTGCTGCTGCCAGATCCTTTTTGGAGAAGGGGAGGGTGACGACTTTCTGGTTTCCAAACTGTTCCTTCAGGAACCAGAGTAGCCGGCCTTCGACATCGTGGGCCTGTTGCTGGACAATCCGTTCCGCCAGATAGCGCTGCTTTCGCATCAGCATGGCGATGAAGTCGTTTCGGAAAGAAAGCGTATTCAACAACTGATGCATCTCGGCTCGGGGAAAGACAATCACATCGCTGGATGAAAGCGCCACGGCGGTGACCGGATAGCTCTCCCGTTCAAACAGGACGACTTCGGCGAAGACTTCACTGGGTTGCACGATCTTGATGACAACCTCATGGCCGTCCGGTGTGGCTTTGTGAAGCTGAATGGCGCCCCGCTTGAGCAGATAGATGGCCCTTCCAGGTTCACCCTCGCGGAACAGAATATCCCGCTTCTTCAATTCTTTCATGCTGGCAATCGTGGCCAACGCCTTCAGGGTGTCACGTGTGAGATCCTTGAAAAAATTGCTTTCAGCAAGAAAATGATATCCAAGCATGTCGTTGACCCCTTTATCTGCGATCCAGTTTTTGAATGAGTTTTAACAGGTCATCACCGTAGGCCTCCAGTTTTGCAGGCCCCACGCCGGGAACTTTTTCGAGTTCCGAATAGGTGGTTGGTCGCATGATGGCGATGGCCTTCAAGGTTTTGTTTCCAAAGACAATGTAGGCCGGAACTCCCTGCGCCGAGGCCTCTTCCTGTCTCCACTCCTTGAGTTCCTCAAAAATATTTTCTTCAACAGCCGAGAGAACCCGGTCGGTGTCAGGAAGGGGGGCGCCCCGCGGCGATCTTTGGGTGCTTTTCGGGGATCGGGATATGGTTGCGGGAATTGGACTCGGACGCTGCGGATGCAGGGGCGGCCATTTCAGGCTGATGGACTGACGGCGCCACACTACTTCGCGCCCCAGCGGGCTGAGGCTGGCAACGGCGTACTGGTCCGGACTTAACAGGATCGTTTTGGCCTTCACCAGTTCATCAAATAACGCCTTCAGCGTCTCGGTTGGGGTTTTGGCCAATGCCCCGTGGGTGGGGATTTTGTCCAGATCGCGATCGGTAATGTCCTTTGCCTTGGAGCCTGCGGCTACCGCGATGATCGTATTCCGGCCGAACCGTCCATCCATGCGCCCGACGCAACTCAGCAACTTCTGAATGAGCGGCCATTCCTCCTCAGTGGGGGGGCGGGGCCGTACGCTGGGATCAAATCCGCAGTGGTCGCAGCAACCACAGGCTCCTGCGTGGCCTTGTTTTTCCCCGAAATAATCGAGGATAAATTGATGCCGGCACTGGTGGGTGTTCGTGTAACGCAACATCAGATCCAGCTTTTTCATGTCGCGTCGGCGCTTATCCTCAAGGGTCGGCAGCATGTCCCGAAGGCGTTTGAGGTCACCCCCCGCGATGAGAGACGTTGTGTAACACCGGGAGCCTG
>CAIZMS010000180.1 GCA_903934155.1 uncultured bacterium
CGGGTGTTTCTCTGCATGAGTGAGCATGAAGGGTTCTGTATTCCGCTGATCGAAAGCCTGGTGCACCGCGTCCCCGTTCTGGCGTTCGCCAGAGCCGCCGTTCCCGAAACCCTCGGGGGTTCAGGCGTTCTGTTCCACGAGAAGAATTTTGAAGCCGTTGCCGAGATGATGGGGCGGTTGAGTCATGACGAGGCGCTACGCCAGGTCATCCTGACTCGTCAGGATTCGCGCCTCGCCACCTTCAAGGCCCGTGACCTGGCCGCCGAGTTGCGTGCCCACCTGAAACCGTTTGAAATACTGTAGTAGCCGCCGTCCCTGGCGGCATCATCCTGCTGGCTGTACCGGCGGGACGCCGGTTACTACAGAGATAGGCTGCAACCCCATGAATGGGTCAGAGGACTCTCTTCACGAACATCCCATTGAGTTGCCGCAGTTGTGGCAGCGATAGCAGGCGCCGTTGCGGGTTGTGATATGGCCGCATTGGTAGCAGACGGGAGCGTCCTCCTGATTCTGGATCTGGCTCAACTGTTTTTCCGCGTCCGTTTCCGGCTTGGAAGACGCAGGCGCGGCTTTCGCGGGGGCGGCTATTTGCACCGTGGCGCCGTTGGGGAAGGTGATGTCCAGCCAGCGGAAGATATAATCCACGAGCGATTTCGCGATCGGGATATCCGGATTGTTGGTGTAGCCGCTCGGCTCGAACCGGCTGTGCGAGAACTTGCTCACGAGCGCGTGGAGCGGGACCCCGTATTGGAGGCACAGGGAGATGGCGGTCCCGAAGGCGTTCATGATGCCGCCGACGGTGCTGCCTTCCTTGGCCATGGTGATAAAGAGCTCACCCGGTCGGCCATCCTCGTAGAGTCCGACGGTCATATACCCCTCGTGCCCGGCGATCTGGAACTTGTGGGTGATCGAGCGGCGGGTGGCCGGCATGCGGGCCCGGAAGGTTTGAGGGGCGCCTTCGAGTGACGCGGCCGCAGCGGCGCTCCTGCTTTCGGTGCCATTCATGTCCACCCGGCTGGTGTTCAGCGGTTGGGTGCGCTTGGAGCCGTCGCGGTAGATGGCAATGGCCTTGAGCCCGTGCTTCCAGCCGTCCATATAGGCCTGGACGATGTCCTCGACGGTGGCTTCCTTGGGCATGTTGATGGTCTTGCTGATGGCGCCCGAGAGGAACGGCTGAACGGCGGCCATCATTTTCAGGTGGGCCTGATAGGAGATGCAGCGCGTGCCCTTCTTGGCCTTGAAGGCGCAGTCGAAGACCTGGAGATGTTCATCCTTCAGTCCCGGCGCCCCCTCGATGGTTTCCTGCTCATCCACATATTTCAGGATACTGGCGACATTCCCGTTATAACCCAGTTTCCGCAATCCGGCTTCCATGGTCTGGTTGATGAGTTTGATCAGGCCGCCGCCCGCCAGTTGCTTGTACTTGATGAGGGCGATGTCGGGCTCGATGCCGGTGGTGTCGCAATCCATCATGAATCCGATGGTTCCCGTGGGCGCCAGCAGGGTGACCTGGGCGTTTCGGAATCCCTGTTTCTCGCCGCTGGTCAGAACCTGACTCCAGATGGAGCCGGCGGCCTTGTAAAGCGAGGGAGGGCAGAGTTTGCTGTCCACCTCGAGCAGGGCATTGGCGTGCATGCGAATGACGTTGAGCATGGGCTCTCGGTTCTTGTCGTATTCGGAGAAGGTTCCCCGGACGACCGCCAGTTCCGAGGACGCCTCGTAGGCGTAGCCGGTCATGATGGAGGTGACGACGGCGGCGAAGGCGCGCCCCTCGTCACTATCATAGGGAAGGCCGAGGCTCATCAGGACGGCGCCGAGATTGGCGTAGCCCAGGCCGAGCGGCCGGAAGAGGTGTGAATTGGTGGCAATTTCCTCGGTCGGATAGCTGGCACTGCCGACCAGGATTTCCTGGGCGATGATGAAGATCCGGACGGCGTGGCTGAACCGTGCGACATCCAGATTGCCATCGGCGTCCATGAACTTCATGACGTTCAGCGAGGCCAGGTTGCAGGCGCTGTTGTCGAGGAACATGTACTCGGAGCAGGGATTGCTTGCGTTGATGCGGCCGCTGTTGATGCAGGTGTTCCAGCGGTTGATGGTGCTGTCGTACTGCATCCCGGGATCGCCGCACAGGTGAGTGCCCTCGGCGATCATGCCCATCAGGTCGGTTGCGGAATGGGTTTCCACAACGTCGCCGGAGGTCACCGCACGGGTCTGCCAGTCGCCATCGTTTTCCACCGCCTTCATGAAGTCATCGGTCACGCGGATCGACAGGTTGGCGTTCTGGAACATGACGGAGGAATAGGCCTCGCCGCCGAAGGACCCGTCGTACCCCTGATCGATCAGGGCCCAGGCCTTTTTCTCCTCGTTGGTCTTGCAGGTGATGAAATCCACAATGTCGGGATGGGAGATCTTGAGACTTTGCATTTTGGCGGCACGGCGTGTTTTGCCGCCGGACTTGATGACGGCCGCGACCTGGTCAAAGACCCGCATGAAGCTCAGGGGGCCGGAGGGGGTTCCGCCGCCGGAGAGTTTCTCGCGGCTGCTGCGCAGGGTGCTCAGGTCGGTTCCGGTGCCTGAGCCGTACTTGAAGAGCATGGCCTCGGTGCCGGCCAGGCGCATGATGTCCTCCATGGTGTCCTTTACCGCCTGAATGAAACAGGCGGAGGCCTGGGGATGCTTGTAGTTGTCGCGGGACGATTCGATTTTTCCGGTCTCGGGATTGAAGTAATAGCTGGACCGGTTATCGGAGGTGGCGCCGTACGCTTCGTGAAGTCCCACATTGAACCAGACGGGGCTGTTGAAGGAGCCGTACTGGTTGATGCACAGCCAGGCGAGTTCGGTATAAAAACTCTCGGCATCCGCCTCGGTGGCGAAAAGGCCGTCCTTCTTGCCCCAGTCCGCGATGGCGCGCGCCACACGATGGACCAGCTGGCGGACGGAGGTTTCGCGAATCTTGGTTTTCAGGCCGCCGTAGAAATATTTCGAGGCCACGATGTTGGTAGCCAGCATGGACCAGCTTTTGGGAACCTCGATGTTTTCCTGGACGAAGATGACGGTTCCCTTGTCGTCGGTAATGGAGGCCTTGCGAAGATCCCAGTCAATGCCGTCAAAGGGGTCGGCGCCGGGCTTGGTGAACACGCGATTCAGAGACAAGCCCTTGCGTCCATGATGTCCATTGGTTCGTTTGGTTCCGTTTTTGGAACTCGGGCTGGCGGTCTTCTTCGGGGTTTCGGCGGTCTCGATGATATCCAACATGGGGCGATCTCCTTTAATTCACAAAATATGGGGCTTCCGTAAGCAACTCAAGCATCGTTACCACTACCCCTAGTGGTGAGCAATGAGAAAAGTCGAAAATTGTGATCTTTTTTGTGGAGACTTTTATTATTGTGTAACACGTTGAATTCTAGCGTGTTATTTCAATTCCGGAAAAGTGATCGAGCGCTGAAAAGGCCGTTTTTATTGGGCTTCTTGGAGTGTCAAGCCCCTATATATTGTGGATATAAATAATCCAGACCACAATGGGTAGATTATTTCTTTTTCGCCACAAATGTGGCGCGCGACCGTTCTTTAGGGATAAGAACGACCGGGGCGCCGTCCAGGCCGAAGGCCCTGCGGAGTGATTTGATGAGATAATCCCGATAGGCTGTGGGCAGTCGTTTGGGATCATTCACAAACAAGCCGATCCGGAGGGGTTTGGTTCCCATCTGGGTGGCATAGTAGATTTTGAAACGCTTCCCCTTGATGACGGGGGGCTGAACGCGGTCGTAAGCATCCATGATGGTGCGGTTGAGGATGCCGGTTGGCAGATGGGTCACAATCTGTTCGGCGGTGTGGTCAATGGTGTCGAGGCACTGCCGGATATTGTACCCGTCTTTGGCCGATACAAACACAATGGGAACCCAGTTCATGAAGGGGAGCTCCCGGGAGAGGGCATCCAGATACTGCTTTTGGGTGGAGTGCCCCATGAGATCCCATTTATTGACAATCAGGACGCAGCCCTTTTCGGCCTTTTCAATCAGGCTGGCAATCGTTTTGTCATGGCTGGTCGGGCCTTGGGCGGCGTCCAGGATCAGGACCACCACATCGGCGCGCTCAATGCTGCTCTCGGCGCGGAAAACGCTATAGCGCTCGACGGCGCCATCCACTTTTCCCATCCGGCGCATGCCGGCGGTGTCGGTGAGCAGGTAATGCCGCGCGGTGGGGCCGCTTCCGATGGTGAAGGGAACATCGATGCTGTCCCGGGTGGTTCCCGGAATATCCGAAACAATGACGCGCTGGCGTCGGATGATGCGGTTGATGAAGGATGATTTCCCGACATTGGGTCGACCCACGATGGTGATTTTCAGCGGCTCCATCGGCGGGGTTGCTGTTGTGGAAGGCAGCGCTTCTGTCAGATGATCAAGCAATTCCTGAAGACCCCGGTTATGAAGCGCGGAGACGCAAAAAACGGGGAAGCCGAGGTGCTCGAAGGAACTGGCGAGCGCATCGCGTTCCGGATTGTCGCATTTGTTGACGGCGATGACGGCGGGGATGCCCTTGCGGCGGGTGAGCCGGGCCACTTCCTCGTCGAGCGGGGTGAGCCCGGTTTCCACATTCACCACGAGCACCACCAGGGTGGCGTCTTCGATGGCCGCCTCGGATTGCTGCCGTGTTTCGGAGGCGATGACATCGCGGTTGGTGGCCCGGTTGAATTCAGTGAGCCCGCCGGTATCCACCAGGTCAAAGGCCTTTCCCTCCCATTCGGCGCGGGCAATCAGGCGATCCCGCGTCACGCCGCATTCCTCGTGGACGATGGCTAGACGACGATTCAGGATGCGATTGAAGAGTGCGGATTTTCCGACATTCGGGCGCCCGACAATGGCAATGACCGGAAGGGTGGCGGCGGGGAGTGCTGGATCAGGAGTGTTTTTCGTGGGCATGGGTTTTCTCGAGTTGATGGATTCCGTCTGAAACATATTGGAATGCGGAAAGGAGGGTGAAGCCGGCGGCCGTCCACAGGATCCAGGGGAACCCGCCGACGGGGGCCTGGCCCAGCACCCATAAGATCAGGCCCATCTGGAAGAAGGTCGCGATTTTTCCGGCCATCCGGGGTTTGACCTCGGTGTGCCCGACGGCGACATGAATCAGGAGAGCGCCGATGACCAGCACGAGGTCGCGGCTGATGACCAGCGCGACATACCAGAGCGGCAAGTGGGGGTTGAAGCATTGTCCCCAGGGCCCGCTCAGGAGAATCAGGGAGGAGAGGAGCAGGGTTTTGTCGGCCAGCGGGTCGAGCAGGGTACCCAGTCGTGTTCGCTCATTGCGGGATCGGGCGAAGTAGCCGTCGAGGGCATCGGTCAGGCAGGTGATCAAATACAGCATGAGTGCCGCCCAGCGAAACCATTCATTGGGCTTTTGCTCGGCAACGCTTTGGATGAAGTAGAGGGTGAGCAGGACAAAAATGGGAATGAGGAGAAATCGCCCGATGGTGATTCGGTTGGCGAGGGTCAGGTTGGCGGTTATCAGGTTTTTGATCATGATGGTGTCGAGTTGTCCGAACATTACCCCAGTTTTGAAAGTAATGCAATCCGCGAGGAACGCTCACGCCTAGAATAGGCTGGATAATCAGGTAAACGAGGGGTAAAGTCTATTCTGATGATTCATAAAAGACATCGTGATTCAATTCGTACGGCAACATGGTCGACCCGGGAGTGGCGGATTTTGGCTTTGTCGTTGATCACCTCGTTTATGGCCGCGTTGGTCGGCGTGGCGATAAATTTCAATCACGCCGTGGCCGAGTTTTTTCGTCCGCACGCCAATCAGCCCCTCGTCCAGTTTCTGGTGAATTTTCTGGTCGTGTGGCTGGTAGTCCTGCTGCTGGCGTCTTATTTCCGGTGGCGGAAGGCGGCCATCAAGAACGAGGAGCTGGAGGATATCGTGGACAGCATCAGTCCCGATGTGATGATTGTGGTCGATCCCCAGCGCAATATCCTGATGACCAGCGCCTCCGTGCTCCGCATGTTCGGGCATGATCCGGAAGAGGTGCTGGGAAGGAAGACGGAACTTCTCTACAATGACCGTCGATCCCTGCCCAATGACCGTCATGAAATCTATGACACCCTGGAGAAGGAGGGGTTTCATATCGGCCTGGCCAAGGGAATCCGCAAGGATGGGCGAACCTTTCCCCTGGAGATCATCAGCGGGATATTGAAGGTGCATGGGGGGAGTGTCATGCTGCTGCGCGATATCACCGAGCGAAAGCATGCCGAGGAAATGCTGCTGAGCCGGGAGGTTCAGCTCAGACAGTCGCAGAAGATGGAAGCCCTGGGGCTTCTTGCCGGGGGAGTGGCTCATGATTTCAACAACCTGTTGACCTCCATTTTGGGATTCGGAACCCTGGCCCTTGAGTCCCTCCCCGCCGGGCACCCGGCTCAGGCGGATTTGAAGGAAGTGCTTCATAGCGCCGAACGGGCGACGAAATTAACGACCCAGCTTCTGGCCGTGGGAAGGAAGCAGAAACTGGACATTACCCCGCTGAATTTGAATGAGGTTGTGGAGGGAATGGTTCTGTTGCTCAAGCGGACCTTGAGGGAGGATGTCATCCTGGATGTTCAGCTGGATTCGCAGACGGGGATCGTGGAGGCGGATTCGGGGGGGATTGAGCAGGTGCTCCTGAACTTGGCGGTCAACGCGCGGGATGCCATGCCCCAGGGCGGAACCCTGTTGATACAGACACAGCCCATAACCCTGGATGCCCAGTATTGCCGGACCCATGTGGCGGTCGAGCCGGGCACCTACGGGATGTTGGTGGTGCGTGATTCGGGTATCGGGATGAAGCAGGATATCAAAGATCATATTTTTGAGCCTTTTTTCACCACCAAGGGATGGGAAAGGGAACCGGACTGGGGCTTTCCCTGGTCTATGGGATTGTCCGTCAATGTGGTGGCTATGTTGAGGTGGACAGCCATCCGGGATCCGGAACGGAATTTAGAATATTTTTCCGGGCGCTGAAAAAAGAGGACATCGGTTCCGTTCCCGTTGTGGCCGCTCCTGTGGCGCATGGGACGGAACGGATCCTGATTGTGGAGGATGACGATGCGGTCCGGGGATTGTCGGTCAGAATTTTGTCAGGACTGGGCTATCAGGTTGTTGAAGCCCGATCTCCCCATGAGGCGTTGCAGTATGGCCGTGATCACCTGGTCGGGATTGATCTGATTCTGGCGGATGTGGTGCTTCCGGAAATGAGTGGTTCAGAATTGGTGAATCGGATGCGGACGTTTTCTCCTGATGTCAGGGTATTGTATGTGACCGGGTTTGATTCCGCCCAGGCGGTTCAGCACGGGGTGGATCCGGCGCGCGATGTGATGGTGATGAAGCCTTTCAGTCAGGAATTTCTGGCTTCGAAAGTACGACAGGTTTTGGATTTCAAGGGAGTATAGGGGGGTGCTTCATGATTGAAAAAACCGCTATGATCAGGAACGGGCAGGGAATCCATTGCAGGCCATCTGCCCGGATCGTCACCGAAGCCACCCGCTATACGGGGCAAATTCGGGTTTTTTCAGAGGCCGGTGAGGCGGATTTGCGGTCTTTGTTGTCGCTGGTTTCGCTGGGGTTGCAGGAAGGCTCCGTGGTTCGCGTTTGCGTGGAGGGCGAGAATGAAGAGGCGGTTTGCGATCAGTTTGTCGCCTTGATGGAGACCCATTTTGATTTTCCCGCCCTGAGTCCGGAAGGACGCGACGGGATGCTGGGGGCCTTGATTTCGGATTGATTAATGGGTGCTTATGGAGCTGGAAATAATCAGTCCTGCGGCGCCCATCACGGTCAGTATGATTCCAAAAGGAAAGCCATCGGTGTAGGATCCCGGCTTGAGGAAGAGCGTGAGCACCAGCGTGAGTATTCCAAAACCGATCAGCAGTCCCGATGCGACCTTGGGGCCCGATGACCGGACCCAGTGCCTGAAGCGTGGTGTTGACACTGTTTCTTTCCTTTCCCTGACCGCCACTGTAACAGAGCCCCGGGAGCTCTGACAAGCGGCGGATGATTCTCCTGTTGGCAATTTCAGAGGGATGGTTTATGGTGCCGCCTTCTTTTGTGCGCCTGTAGCCTAATGGACAAGGCATCTGACTTCGAATCAGAAGATTACAGGTTCGACCCCTGTCAGGCGCGCCATCCTTCGCTCGGCGCCTGCGGCTTGAGCTTCGGATGGTCTACGACCAGTTTAAGGAGAGATAGGTATGCCCCCACAATTTGTATTCCAGACGCAGAACCTGACGAAAATCTATAACGAGAAGACGGTGTTTGAAAACATCAGCCTGTCGTTCTACTACGGCGCCAAGATCGGGATTGTCGGCGAAAACGGATCCGGTAAGACCACCCTGCTGCGCATCATGGCGGGCCTGGATTCGGAGTACATGGGCACGGCCACGCTGACCAAGGGGATGCGGATCGGCTATGTTCCCCAGGAACCGCGCCTGAATCCCGAGAAGACCGTTCGCGGTAATCTCGAGGAAGCCCTGGAGCCGGTGCATGCCCTGATCCGGCGATATGATGAAGTGGCCGATAAGATGGGCGAGAAACTGCCCAAGGATCAGATGGATAAGCTCATGGATGAGATGGGCCGCCTCCAGGATCAAATCGACGCCATGGATGCCTGGGAGGTTGACCGTATGCTGGATGTGGCGTCCGACGCCCTGGTTCTGCCGCCGGATGACGCCGATGTCTCCAAGCTCTCGGGCGGGGAACGCCGCCGCGTTGCCTTGTGCAAGGTGCTCCTGGAGAAGCCCGATATCCTGCTGCTGGATGAACCCACCAACCATCTCGATGCCGAAACCGTGTCGTGGCTGGAAAAGACGCTGCGCGATTATCACGGGACGGTCATCATTGTGACCCATGACCGCTACTTTCTGGATCATATCACCAAGTGGATCCTGGAATTGGACAATGGCCGGGGGATCCCTTTTGAGGGAAATTATTCCTCCTGGTTGAAGCAGAAGTCCGATCTCCTCCGGCAGGTGGAGAAAAAGGAAAGCCAGCGCCAGAAAATCCTGGCGCATGAGCTGGAATGGATCAGCAGTTCACCGGAAGGCCGCCGTAAAAAGAGCCAGGCCCGAATTACCCGGTATGAGGAACTTTCTGGACAGCGGTTTGAGGCGGAAAAGGATGATGTTCTCATTCAGATCCCGCCGGGGCCGCATCTGGGAAATAAAGTCCTGGTGCTGGATGCGGTGACCAAAGGCTATCCGGGCGCGGCGCTGCTGGAACAGGTGTCGTTCAATCTCCCCCGCGGTGGCGTGGTGGGCGTTCTGGGCCCGAACGGTTGCGGCAAGACCACACTGTTCCGCATGGTGGTTGGCGAGGAGAAGCCGGACTCGGGAACCTTGACGGTAGGCGAGAGCGTGGTGTTGTCCTATGTGGATCAGCATCGTGATGCATTGAGTGATGACAAGACTGTTTTTGAGGAGATTACCGGCGGGAAGGATGAGGTCGAGCTCGGGGATCGCACCATGAATTCGCGGGCGTATCTGTCGCGGTTCAATTTCCGGGGGGCTCAGCAGCAGAAGAAAGTCGGCAAGTTGTCCGGTGGCGAACGCAACCGGGTCCACCTGGCAAAACTGTTGAAGCGGGGTGGCAATGTGCTGTTGCTCGACGAGCCGACCAACGACCTGGATGTGAACACCATGCGGGTTTTGGAAGAGGCCATCAACCAGTTTACCGGTTGCGTCATGGTGATCAGCCATGACCGGTATTTCCTGGACCGGATCTGCACGCATCTCCTGATCTTCGAAGGTGACGGCAAACTCCGCTGGTTCGAAGGCAACTTTGCCGACTACGAGGAGAAGGTGCTGGCCGGCAATGCGGAACGCCTGCTCCACCGCCGCGGGAAATACAAGAAGCTGGCGCTGCGGTAGGAAGGGCATCATAATAATCCAGCCATCCACTGGTGGACGCCGACCTTCGGGCGGCGTCTGACCGCGCCCGGAGGTCGCGGTCCACCTGGGAGGATGTACGGATTATTTCAGGAACGTGAGTAAATACTGTTTGAAAGGCCTTCAGCTCCATTGAGTCATTGTACAGGGTACCAGTGCCATGCGCCGAAACCGATCCAATATCTCCGGCACGGAGACCCGCCCGCTGCAAGGCTTTCTCAATGGCGCGCACCAACCCACTGCCATCACGGGACGGGCCGGTCATGTGATTGGCATCGCAACTCATGCCCCACCCCGCCACCTCGCCCAGACTGGGCCGGTTCTCGCGACGGGCCCGGTCTTCGCTCATCAACCAGACCGTTCCAGCCGCCTCACCCACGGTCAACCCCTTTCGCGCCTTGTCAAACGGCCGCGCGCCTTCTGGGTCCAGTGCCATCAGGGAGGCAAATCCCGCATAGACAAACTCCGTCACCGCGTCGCAGGCCACCACCAGAACCGAGTCCCTTTCGCCGGAGGCAATCAAGGCCGCCCCTTGTGCAATAGCGACGGACGAGGAAGCACAGGCCGCCGAGATAATGCGACCGGGCCCGGTCACGCCAAGCGTCGATTGAATACGACCAAGAAGAACATCCAGCCGACTTTGATCCTCGGATGGCCCCCCTGACAACATCTCCCGTTCCAGGAGATCCACCTCGCCTGTCGTGGTGGCCAGCAAAATCAGGGTACCCTCAGGCAACGTTCCCGCCAGCGGGGCCAGGAGCGGAGTAAGCATTCGCATCACACGCGA
>CAIZMS010000181.1 GCA_903934155.1 uncultured bacterium
GCACGGAGCAGGAACGGCAATGAAAGTTCGCCGGAACGAAAGGGAAGCATATGGTTGAGGAAGGAGTGAATTGCGGAAATCGCGGTGAGACTGAGAAGCCCCCGTCGCCCCAGAATACTTCCCAGCCGAAGGGCTCGAAAAAGATTGGCTCCCGAATAAAGAAGGAAGGCCATGGTCAATTGCAACAGAGTCAGACGGCTCGCAAGGCGGACAATATCAGCCAGCTTGATCTGACTAAGCAGGGCCACAACCAATCCCGCGGAGAGCAGGGCCACGAAAATGCCAAACATCCACTTCCGTCCGGACGGGTTCATGGGGCGGCCCGGCTTTCAAAGGCCGCAAGCGATACCCCGGGCAACATCGCCGTGTTTTGACTGGCGATCTCATGGATCCCGGCCAGCGTAACCCCGGCCTCGCGCAACCGATCAACCAGTGAGCGGAACCCCTTAAACCCGCCCGACCACTGGCCCAACACATACAGTCCGCGCAGGCCGGCGGGTAATGTGGCCAGCGCGGTGGAATCGGGAAAAAGATTATGAAAATGACCATCTACCACATAGGGCACCCAAATCCGTTTCACGGCCCGCCGGATCAGTACGGCGGCCAGAGTCGGCCCCAGCAAATTGATAAATGACAGGCCTGCAGGAATGCGTGGCGCAAGCAAACCAACGGGAAATTCAGGCAAGTCTGGCTCCATCCACCGGAAGGGATGGCGAGGAAAATGACTGAAGTCATAGCACCCCTTCCTCCGAACCGGGAAAACGCTGGAATCGTACCGATATCCCAGCGAGGCCAGCAACTGGAGATCGGCGGCACTGATAACCCCCGCCGGAGCACGGTAGCCTGAAGGCACACGACCAAACCGCTTCACATAAGCCTCGGTACCGCGGTTGATTTCATCGGCATGAGAGTCGCGCAGAGTCCCAAACCCCTCCGCCCTATGGTCATGGCCATGTAATTCCACGGAAACACCCGCCGCAACCAACTGATCAACAATCGGATGATGTTGCGCAATGAGTTGTCCGGTCACAAAGGCCGTCATGGGAATCCGGTTGGCGGAAAGCCAGTCCAAGAACGGGCTGATCCGGTCAAGGATCCGTGTGGTGGTAGCGCGCCCGTAATCGGGTTCGACATCCAGCGTGAGGCACACCGGGCCCAAACTTGCCTCCGCACCCGATTTCATCGGGAAGCAGCCTCTCCGGGGGCGGCAGGCTTGGCCTCCAGCAGTTTAAGCTCCGCCAAGGTCCACGCATATCGACTGCGGGGTTCGGCGATTTCAATTTTCAAGCGGACGGTCGTAACAGGCTTCGGCAACGTAATGACGGCAATCTCGCGGCCGTATAGGGGATGTCCGTTGGCAAATTCAAACGCCTCTGGATTGACGGGAACATTCTCGGCCACGCGTCGCCACGCGCCATCCTGAAGGGCGGAAACATGGACGCTCACAGGATGATCCCTTCCGGACAAGGCGTGATCAAACAGGATCTGTCCAACAGTTCGGGCTGTGGCCAATTCCACAGACACCCACATCCCGGTCATTTGAAGGTAACCCGCGCAACGCCAAAAGGTGGACTGGCCATCCATCATGAATCGAGCATCACCGGGGTTATGGCTCGCATTCACCCGAAGCGGCATCAGGGACGCTTGCCGGGAAGAGGTTGCCCCCGTCGACACGAAATCGGTGTAGACGGTGAATCCGCCGCATTGCTTTTTCTGGAAACCAACCTTGCTCATTGCCAGATCGGCCTCGAAACCCGCAGGCGTGAAATTATAGGAGTCGGACAGCACGTAGGCGACATTGGTAGCGGCATCCACCATGTCCTTAAACGGCACCGGCCAGCCCGGGAATCGCTCGTTATAAACCTGGCAGAGAGTGATTCGTCCGTCGGTGTTGAAAGTAAAGCGATAGGCGTCCACATAACTCGCGTAGCCGCGGGTAATGCCACGACTGTCGAGATAACGGATGACGGGCGTGAGGTCGTAGGACTTGAGCGTGTTGGCAAATCCGGGTTTCCGCCATTCAGTTAACAGAACACCCACCGAACTGAGGTTTGCGGCGACGATGGCGAGGGTGATGCCTCCGAGGAGAATCCGACTGAAACGGCCCGCCCGCTGGTAAAGCCCGGCGACCAAAAACGGAAAACTCCAGAGGAGTGGCGTGAAATACCGGTATGTATGGGAATGCGACCGGCCGCTCAAGAGGAAAAGCCCCAGACACAACCACGAAATGCCGATGAACACCATCAGCGCATCCACCGACGGCCAGCGTTCGCTTCGCCATCGGTTAAAGGCGTTCCAAGCAACGACAAGGGTGGCCACCACGAGAATGACGGCCCACCCAATGCCCACTACGCCCGCAAAACCGGACAGCCAGGCGATTCGTTCTGATGAATCCGGAACAAGGGGCACGCCGAAGCCAAGAGCACTGGGAAGGGTCGAATTCAAGGCGGGGGAAAGCAATTTCTGGAAGGCTTCCCGGACGCTGACGGAATGCTGAACAGCACCAAAGGCACCGCTGTGAATCGCCTTGGCCAGGAAATGAGGGACCAAACCAAGACCCGCCCCGATGAAAAAGGCAGGCGCGGCACCGAGCGCGGCGCGCCAACTTCGGTGCAGACCCACCATGGCCCCCACCATGATGAGAATGGGAAGGCAAAGCATGGTTTCGCTACAGGCCAAACCGACAAGCAGCCCCACCGCCAGCGCCGAGTGCCAAGGGCGCGCCCCCTCATCCCACTGGCGCTGGGCCACTAAAACAGCAAGGGCGGAAATCATCACCAGCGAATCATAGGCGGGCATGGCGCATCCGTGTTGCAGAAAAAGAAGATAGGCCGAACCGAACAGAATCAGGATCATGCCGGGCCAGGTATCCCGAACCGGACCCCAGCGTCGAAGAATCAGCAGCGAAAAGAGCATCGCCAACACGCCGAACCCGGTAGCCAGAACCCGCGCCCCGACAGCCGTGCGGGGAAGAAACCCGATAAACGGCGCCATCAGGTAGGCGTCCAGCGGAAAAATGTAGGGGGAAGCCAGGATAAGCAGGGGCCGATCACCGGCCGCAATCTGCTTGGCCTGGAGCGCAATCTTGCACTCGTCGTCAAACGCGGGCATGTGGGCGCAACTGACGGCGAAAATGGTAAGGCGCAGGGCCACGGCAAGGACGATCCCCACCCCGGCCAATATCCATAAATTCCGTTTCTGATCTTTCATAAATCGCTCCGTGTGTGACTGTTCAGGCTATAGAGGGCTCCCTGCTTCAACAAGCCCAAAAGTGCCGACAGGCACCTCACCGCCCCAACCACAAACGTCCATCACGGGATCCCTCCACGCGAAGTTGCCCCAAAGTCCATTTTCCATCACCAATCAGCCTCAGGCAAATGTCGGTCAATTCTGTCTTTGAAGGAAGTGGAAGCTCAAGAACAACCGAGTCGCCTTGGTTTAGGTTCTGGGTGGAAAGCACCCCTTCATAAAATTGTCTGGGTCCGCCGAACGCCTTGCGGTAGGCGCGCACCTTGAGCGGGGGCGGATTGTCCTTCAGGGATTCAAACCGGATCCGCATTCGATCTGGCTGGATCACCTCCACCTCCACCAGTTTCATCCAGGGGTAGAAAACACCTTTCCCCGTTCCGTCGACCAAGCGGCCTCCCTGCTCAAACCGATCCCACTCCTTGCCGCTGGGAATTGAAATCCGGGCCTTTTTCAGGAGATCCTGCGCGGCTTCAGTCGCCCCCTTTTGCCAGGCGTGCCAGATTAAAGCCCTGTAAAGTTCACGCCGCTCCGCCCCAAGAAGAGCGTCCTCATTCCACCGAATTTCAAACCGCGAAAACTCCACCTTCCCGCCCCGTTGATCGGAAATAAAATTGAGCGCCAGGTTTTGTTCCCGGTCAACCGTGATACGCCGACTTATTTTAAACGGTTTTCCGGCCTCCACCAGAATCGTTTCCTCATCCTGTCCAAGGGAGTCGCCCACCCTCATCTTCCACAGTTCGGCTGTCTCGGAGTAGGACTGGGATTTGAGTTCGGCATGCACGGTGTAGACTCCCGGCGCCAGTCGCATCGGCAAATTCAGGGTGCTCGTGAATTCCCGTGAGTTTTCTTCCTTGGTTAAGCGAATCCCCATCGGAGGAAGAGAGAACTCGATTCCATTCCAACCCGTATCCGGCATCGGAAGCCTGAGCCGGGAATGATCCCGCCACCCGGAACCCGGACAACCATTCAGCATAAGTTGATCCACGGGGATCAAACCGGCCGCTTCAAAATTTTCAAGGTTCCGTCGGGCCGCCGCTTCCAATCGGGCGGCTTGCGCCCAATCCCGTTGGGCCACTGCACAACTATAGCGAAGCCAATCCCACCCCGGGTTGCCGGGTTCCGGAGGCATCCATTGCAAGGCCCGGTCGGGGTACCCTTTTTGAAAAAGAAGCATCGCCACCTCGCCCGTGGACATCGCCACCTGCGCATGGCAGGCAAGATCCCGAAAATGCGCCGTCGGCCTGGATTTGACCGAGACCACATCATAAACAGACGTGCGGGGGATAAACCAAGGTCGTTTTACGGGAACCACGGCCACATCATAAGGATCCACATGAATGGAGTGGCGGTCGCCCATCCCGTTCACAACAAAATCGGCAGCAAAGGCCTCGGTCTGTAAGACCACAAACAAAGTGCGCCGCGTCCCGACCTCGCCACCCACTACCAAACTTCTCCAGTCTGGATCAGCCTTCAGTCCCGCTCCACAGCCCACCCCACTCTCGCTCAAGGGCACCGCGACATAAGGATGCCGATCGACCAGAACCGGCCGGAACAACGGCGACTCGATCGTCACCGTCGGAACCACCGGCTTGGCATCCCACCACTCAATTTCATTCCCCACAAAGGAATAGGGCCAGCCGCTAACCCCCCAATGGCACAAGCGTCGCGCCTGCTGCTTGAATCCGGCCAGGTTCTTCGCAAAGTTTGGATACAACTCATGGGTTCGGGGATCCACCGTACCCCGGCCCGTGGAGGACACATTTCTGAGTAAGTACTCAATTTTTGCCTGATCCCGCTGCACCGGGGTCATCCACTCGATCTGCCCGACGGAGTAGGCGGAATCA
>CAIZMS010000182.1 GCA_903934155.1 uncultured bacterium
ATCCGGCGCATGGTTCAGATGGTCAGGGAGGGTTCCGGCGGCGGCAAACCACCCAACTGCACGGACTTCACGGCCGAGTTCGGCGTCTCGCGTCGCACCGTTGCTCGCGATCTGGACTTCCTGCGTGACGAGGAGCGCGCACCACTGGAATATGACGATGCCCGGCACGGGTTCCGGCTCACCGACGAGACTTATGCCTTGCCGCCCGTGTCGATCACGCGCCGGGAGGCGTTCAGTTTCGGCCTTGCCCGCAAACTGCTCGCCCACTACGAGGGCACGCCCCTGCACCTGGATATGCGCTCGGTGTTGGACAAGATTGCTGAGTCGTTGGCGGGCGACATCACCATCGAACCCGCCTGGTTGAGCGAGCATGTGGGCGTCTTACCCGAGGACCGGGTACGGATCGACCCCGAGGTGTGGGCACGATTGGCGGGTTTTGTGGAGCGTCGCGAGGCAATCCGGGCCACGTACCAAACCTTCGACGGGCGCGTATCCGAGTACGCACTGCACCCGTACCACCTGCTCGCCTACCACGGGAACTGGTATGTCCTGGCGCGAAACGTGGGTAAGGATCAGATCGAGACCTTCGCCCTGTCGCGGTTCCGCCGGATCGAGGCCACGGAGCAGACCTTCACGCGCCCGGCGGACTTCAACGCCGAAACCTATGCCAAGCAGGCGTTCGGGATCGTGGGCGGCGAGGCGCCAATCAAGGTTCGGTTGCTGTTCGAGCCGAAACTGGTGGTCTACATTACCGAACGAGATTGGCACCCCAGTCAGGAATTTCAGACGCACGCGGATGGCCGCGTCGAGATGCTGTTGGAGACCACGGGCCGCAAGGAACTCGTGCGGTGGATCCTGTCATGGATGCCAGACGTGAAGGTACTCGCCCCGAAGAGTCTGCGGGATCGGATCGCGGAAAAACTGCGGGATGGACTGCGGGCACAAGAATAGGACTGGATAGCCTCCCCACAGGTCATATGGAGCAATGCCGACCGTGGGCGCCATTTGGTTTAGCCTTAAAAACTAGACTCAACCCAAATTCGGGCACCCCCCCCGGTTGATTTCCTCCCCTCTAATGGAGGGTATCAACATGAAAACATATATTGACCTTCAGCGCAGCCAGTTCGCGCTTTTTTATGGCGCGGAATTTGCCATCGTCACCGCGCCCCAGCGTGACTCGAACGCGAGTGAAGTCAAAATGGTGCAACTCGACCCGCTCATCGCCGGACTCGCTGACCAGCTCACGCTTCGTCGGCTCACCCTCCGGCGGCTCGTAAAACTGATCCGGTGGATAGGTGGGATCTTCGCCTTCCTGCAGTCCGGGCTGGCGATGCAATTGCGCCTGCAACCAGCCGTTTGCGGGCCATTTGAAAAAACCGTGACGCTCGGGATTTTCGATCCAAAATTCCGTCGCCCGTCCGTCGAGATAAGCGGTCACGGTGTCGGCCGGATTATCGAAGACGAAGCCGACGGCGCTCCACGCCGCGTCCAGTTTCTCCGGCGGCGCATCCGCCGGCACGGTCGGGATCACTTCGGGCGTGACCGCAAGGTTGCGAGCGAAGATGTCGCCAAACGACCTCGCGCCGTTCTCCGAGACATGGACTGCAGAGGCTCCCCCCTTCGCACCCAATCCGGCGAAGATACAATATTGCCGGCGGCCGGGCTCGACCCGCTGAATCGTTAAACAGGAGGAGGGTGCGCTAGGCGGGGCGGTCACTCTCCGAGACAGCCGATCACGACGCCGAATTTGGGCCAGCCGAAATACCAGCTCTGAATTCCGGTATCGGGAATGAATACGATCTCCTCGCCCGCCAGCAGTTTGGTCTCGACCTCCATGTCCAGCCCTTTGGATTCCTTCCGGACCTCCTTCTGAAAGGCAATCGATTCGCCCGGACCCCCATTCCAGGAAAACTTGAGAATGGAGAGTTGCAACATGTGCAAAAACTCGAGAGCTTAGGGCTGCTTGCGGGCGGTATTGCCCACGATTTCAACAATTTGCTCATGGCAATCCTCGGCAACGCCGAACTGGCTCTGGAAGACCTTCCGCTGGACTCCCCTGGACACCCTAGCCTTGATAACATCAAGGAAATAACTCTCCGGGCCGCCGATCTGTGTAAACAGATGCTCGCCTACTCCGGTCGAGGAAAGTTTGTCATTGAGCCCGTCGATCTCTCCCTTCTGGCAGGCGAGATGACCAAGCTCATGGAGGTATCGATCTCGAAGAAGGCGGTTCTCCGCTACAATTTGGCCAAGGATCTGCCTTCCGTCAAGGGCGACTCCGCCCAACTGCGCCAGGTGATCATGAATCTGGTCATCAACGCTTCGGAAGCCATCGGCAGCCAGAACGGAGTGATTAGTCTGACCACTGACGTCATGGACTGCGATGAAGCCACCCTGCGCCGTTCGTACATCTCCGAAAAGTGCCAACCGGGGCGATACGTCTCTCTCGAAGTGTCCGATACGGGTTGTGGAATGAGCCACGACACGATTGCACGTCTCTTTGATCCTTTCTTCACCACCAAATTTACCGGCCGCGGCCTTGGCCTTGCCGCCACTCTTGGAATTGTGAGGGGGCATCACGGAGCGATCAAGGTGTCCAGCGAACCCGGACGGGGGTCGACCTTCAAGGTGCTGTTGCCGGCAGGCGAGGCCTGCCCCGTTGTCCATAAAAAACCTCCGTTGTCCACCGCCTGGCGGGGCAGTGGCACCCTCCTTCTGGTGGATGACGAGGAAATGGTCCTGACGGTCGCCAAACGCATGCTGGAGCACCTCGGCTTCACGGTTGCTACGGCATCTGACGGGCGCGAAGCTGTGTACCTGGTTAAGTGCCGCGGTGATGAGTTCTCGTGCATTCTCATGGATTTGACCATGCCTCATCTTGGGGGCGAAGAGGCGTTCCTGCAAATTTCAAAGCTCAGGACGGACATCCCCGTCATCTTGTCCAGCGGGTACAATCCCCCGGAGGTCGAGGCGCGTTTTCTCGGGGAGGGAATGGCCGGTTTCATCCAGAAGCCCTATCAGTTGTCTTCTCTCGTAGAAGTTCTTCAACGCGTCCCCTTACGCCGCGTGGGTTGAAACGGAATAGGTTGTGATGTGACGACGTGGGATCTGTGTCGCTTGGAGGTTCTGGATGAGTTTCGTTTTCAACAACAGCTATGCGCATCTGCCGCCGCGATTCTATGTCCGGCAATCCCCGGTGCCGGTCTTGGCGCCGCGGTTGGTGCGTCTGAACCGGGAGCTGGCGGGGGAGCTGGGGCTCGATCTCTCCTGGCTGGCCTCTCCCGAGGGGATTGCCGTCCTCGCAGGCAACCACGTGCCGGCGGGGGCCGAGCCACTCGCCATGGCCTATGCGGGGCATCAGTTCGGTGGCTTCGTTCCCCAGCTTGGAGATGGACGGGCCATTCTCCTGGGGGAGGTACTGTCACCGGAGGGTGAGCGCTTCGACATCCAGCTCAAGGGCTCGGGGCGCACGTTCTTCTCCCGGGGCGGCGACGGCCGGGCCTGGCTCGGCCCGGTCCTGCGCGAGTTCATCATGGGCGAGGCGATGCACGCCCTCGGGATCCCGACCACTCGTGCCCTGGCCGCGGTGGCCACCGGCGAGCCTGTGTTCCGGGATGAGGAATTCCCTGGCGCCGTGCTCACGCGGGTGGCCCGCAGTCATGTACGGGTGGGCACCTTTGAGTACTTTGCCGCACGGCAGGACACGGAGGCCCTGCGGCAGCTCGCCGACTATGTGATTGCCCGCCACTATCCGGAGGCCGGGCAGAGTGACCGGCCCTACCGGGCGCTGCTGGTCGGGGTGATCAACCGGCAGGCGGATCTGATCGCCCGCTGGCTCGCCGTGGGCTTCATCCACGGGGTGATGAATACGGATAACATGTCGATCGCCGGCGAGACCATCGACTATGGTCCCTGCGCGTTTATGGATACCTTTCATCCCGAGCGGGTTTACAGCTCCATCGATCGCGACGGGCGTTATGCCTATGGCAACCAGCCGCAGATCGCCCATTGGAACCTCTTGCGGCTCGCCGAGTGCCTACTGCCACTCCTCGATGAGGATCAGGGCAAGGCCAGGGAGGTGGCCCAGGCGGCTATTGACGCCTTCCCCGGTCGATTCAAGGCGGCCCATCTAGAGCGGTTCCGGGCCAAGCTTGGGTTGACCGTGGCCCTGCCGGATGACAGCGACCTCATCTCCGACCTGCTGCAGGTCATGGCCGAGAGCCACGCGGACTTTACCAACGGGTTCCGCGCCCTCTGCGACGCGGCGGTCGGTTCTGAGGCCGGTTTCCTTAAGGAGTTCGGTGATTGCCGCGCGGCCAAGGAGTGGTTACGGCGCTGGCGCGTGCGGTGGGAACAGGAGCCCATGGAGGCCGACTTGCGGGCGAGCCGGATGCGGCGGACGAACCCGGCCGTGATCCCGCGTAACCATCGGGTCGAGGCCGCCCTGGCCGCCGCGCTGGAGCAGGATCTCGGCCCGCTGGATCAGCTGCTTCGGGTCCTTGCTTCCCCGTGGGATGATCAGGCCGAAAGCTTTCCATACCGCTCCCCGCCGGAGCCCCATGAGGTTGTGCACCAGACCTTTTGCGGGACCTGAATCCTGAAAACCTACTTCAAGCGCAAGCAGATACTTTTCTCCAGGCTTTATACGTCAAATGGACTGGCGGGTGGCATGCTCTGAACGGCTTATTTCCTGGTGGAGTTCAGAACCGGGGTTGCGACAAAGCTTACCGATGAACCGGCTTGGCCCTCGGTCTCAAAGATCACCAGCTCGTTATCGCCGTCTTTGAGATAGGGACCAGGAACATAGAGCGTCTGCTGGGGCCCGATCTGCCAAAAACGGCCGAGCGGGTGGCCATTCACCCAAGCCACGCCTTTTCCCCATCCCGGGAGCGAAAGAAAGGTGTCTACATACTCGCCACGGGGCACAGAGACCCGGAACGGCACCCGGTGGAACCCGGGCGTCCCGGGTTCGAGACCAGAGGGCGCCCAGTGGACGGCGGGCACCGAATCAAACCCGAGGCCCCAGCTCTCCACCGGACCATGGGCATGCTTGTCGATGAGGATGGCTCCTGAGATGCCCTTGCGCTGGTCGTTCATCCTTTCGCCAAAATTCACGCGTCCCTGGTTTTCGACCAGTATTTCGATGGAATTTTCGGCGCGGTCCAGCGTAAGTGGAAAAGGGCAACCGACCTCGTTCCCGACCTGCGCCAACGCGAATCTCCCGTTGACAAAAATAGTAGCCCGATCATTGCACTTCCAGAGAGAAACCGGGTTCAGCACCTGGGGGCCAGGGAGCGTAAGCCGATACAGCACGTAACCGTAACCCTGATCCAGCTCTTCCATGCTCAGGGGCCGTGGTCCGGTCTTTCCGATGGAGATCCCTTTCAGGGAGTCGGCCAGCGACGCCGTGGCGGTTACCGGCCAGGTTCCCAGGGCCTCCTTGTGGATGATCGTGGAAAACCGGGACGGATCCACCGGTTCAGAAAGCCGCCGGCGCACCTCCTCATCCCTGGTCCGACGGGCGATGACCTGGCGAAAGGCATGGAACTTGGGAGTCAGATCCCCGGCTTCCGAGAGCGGGGCGTCATAATCATAGCTGGTGACGTCGGCTTTCAGCACGGCATAGTGGTTCGACCCGGACGTGAACCCAAAGTTGGTGCCTCCGTGGAACATGTAGAGATTGACGTGGCCCTCGGCAAGGATTTCGTCAAGGGAGCTGGCGGCGGCATCCGCATCCCGCACATGGTGTTCGTCACCCCAGGCATCGAACCAGCCCATCCAGAACTCGGAACAGAACAGGGGATCTGCCGGCCGTAACCTCTTCATCTTCTTGAAGTGTTCCGGGGCGCCGGACCCGAAACTGCCTCCGGCGAGGACGCCGGGCAGGCTACCCGCCTCGAGGGACATCCCCCAGGGGCCATCGGTCGTGAAGAACATGACCTCGATCCCGCCGATCATCAGTTGCTCCTTGAGAAACTCCAGGTAGTTCGTATCGTTTCCGTAGTAACCGTACTCGTTCTCAATTTGACAGGCCAGGATCGGTCCACCGTGAGTGCACTGCAGGGGTGCCAGCCGGGGTAACAGGTCCGCATAGTAGCGCCGGACCGCCTCCCGATAGCCGGCTTCAAGGGTCCGGACGCGCATCTGGGGATCCTTAAGCAACCACCAGGGTTGGCCCCCGAACTCAAATTCACCGCAGGTATAGGGCGACGGGCGCACGATGGCTTTGAGGCCCATGTCCGCGGCCAGATTCAGAAAGGCCACCACATCGAGGTTTCCACTGAAGTCAAAGTGCCCGGGTTGCGGTTCGTGCAAATTCCAGGGGAGATAGGTCTCTACCGTGTTGCAGCCTTGGGCCAGCAGCTTTTCCAGCCGGTCGCGCCAATACTCCCGTGGGACCCGGAAGTAGTGGATGGCCCCTGACAGAAGATGGAACTCCTGATCATCCCAATAGAATTGACCATTTCGTTTGGTGAACGTACTCATAAATTTCCTTACTCCCTGTTCGCCATGGATTCATGACAAGGGGAGTAATTAGACAAAAACCCCCATCACTCAGGCAATGTCGAATGCAGTCGGATGGATAAGAAATCGCTTTTCTGGCGGTACGGGCACACGCTCGTTGAGGCCGACCTGAAACATCGTTTTCATGATGGAGATCATGCGGAAAGCTGGCGAGAAGGTCAAGATCGGGTACAA
>CAIZMS010000183.1 GCA_903934155.1 uncultured bacterium
ATTGCCCGATGGTGTAATGGTAGCACACGGCCCTTTGGAGGCTAGAGTCTAGGTTCGAGTCCTAGTCGGGCAACCATCAGGCAGATGATGAAAACGAGTAACATGAAGATTTTTACAGGAACAGCTCACCCGAGGTTGGCGCAGAGTATTGCCGACAGCCTTGGCCTTCCCCTGGGTAAGGCGGATGTCAAGCGTTTCCCTGATGGAGAGACGTGGGTGAAGATCCTGGAAAATGTCCGGGGCAAGGATGTGTTCGTCGTGCAGCCGACGTGCCATCCCCCGAACGAGAACATCATGGAGCTGTTGATCATGATTGACGCCTTGCGGCGCGCCTCGGCGGCCCGCATTACGGCGGTACTGCCTTTCTACGGGTATGCGCGGCAGGATCGCAAGGATCAGCCCCGTGTTCCCATCACAGCCAAGCTGGTGGCCAATCTTCTGGTGGCGGCCGGAACGAACCGTCTGCTGACGGTTGATCTTCACGCCCAGCAGTTGCAGGGATTTTTCGACATCCCCGTGGATCATCTCTATGCCGCCCCGGTGCTGGGTAAGTATTTGATTGAGAAAAAGCTTACGAATCTGGTTGTGGTGTCGCCGGACACGGGCGGATTGAAAATGGCGCACGCCTACTCGGAGATGCTGAAGGCGGGGTTGGCGATTGTGGCCAAGCAACGCAAAGGCCCAAGCGAGGTGGAAGCATTGACCATGGTGGGTGATGTCAAGGGGTGCAACTGTGTCCTGGTTGATGATCTGGCCACGACGGCAGGGACCCTGACGTCGGCGGCGCGTATTCTCAAGGAGAACGGGGCCGAAAATATTTTTGCGGCGGTGTCGCATGCCGTGTTGACGGATGTGGGCATCGAGCGGCTGAAGGCATCCCCCATCAAGGAGCTGGTGGCGACGGATACGGTTCCCCTGACGGTGAAGACCAACGGGTATCCGGTGACGGTGCTTCCGGTGGCCGGATTGCTGGGGGAAGCCATTATCCGCATTCATGACAACCAGTCGGTCTCATCATTGTTTAAACTTTAGGTTAAGGCGAAAGGGAAAAGGTAAGTATGGCGAAGGAAATCAAACTGACTGCGAGCACGCGCGAAACATCCGGAACATCCGCCGCGAAGGCATTGCGTAAGACGGGCTTCATACCCGCTGTGGTGTACGGAGAAAAAGGGGCCCGCTCGGTCAAGGTCAACGGACGCGAATTTGACACGATGGTCAAACACAACACGGGTGAAAACCTGATCGTGGATTTGGATGTGGAAGGCAAAGTCATCAAGGCGCTGCTGCGCGAAGTGCAGCACGAAGCCGTGTATGGCGGCGTGATCCATGCGGACTTCCTTGAAATTTCGATGACGAAGAAGATGCGTGTCACGATTCCTGTCGAACTGAAGGGCGAGCCCGTCGGGGTTTCGCAGCAGGGCGGTATTCTGGAGCATCTGGCGCGTCATATCGAGGTCGAGTGTCTGCCGGGAGACCTGGTGGATTCGATCGATGTGGATGTCTCGGGAATGGCGTTGGGCAAGACGATGATGATCCGCGACATTGTTCTGGATTCGAAGTATACGGTGTTGACCTCCGGCGACGTGGCGGTGGCTACGGTTGTGGCTCCTCGTGAGGAGAAGGTGGAAGAGGTCGTCGCGACGGAAGCCCAGCCCGAGGTGGTTGGCAAGAAGAAGGAAGAGGAAGCGGCC
>CAIZMS010000184.1 GCA_903934155.1 uncultured bacterium
CCAGCCGGTGCACCCCGCGCTCACACTTCATGAACCCGTAGGCATAGGTGCCGCGCACGGCAAAAGTGGCATATTTGATGCCGGCCTCATCACCTTCCGCGATATCGAGCACTTCCACCTCGAACCCCTTGATGGAACAGAATCTCTGAAACATCTGGAAGAGCATGCTGGCCCAGTCGCAGGACTCCGTCCCCCCGGCGCCGGCATGAATGGTGACGAAAGCATTGTTCCGGTCCAATTTGGCGTTCAGGAGTGATTGCATCTCCAGCTTCCGGAAATCGGCATCGGCACGATCCAGATCCTTTCCGGCATCGCTCAAAGCCTGGGTACGGGCCGGGCCCGGAGGTTCGGCATCGGCAAGTTCGAGCATCACGCCGGCTTCTTCCAGGAATTTCTCGATTTCATCGAAGGGAGTGAGGACGGCCTTGATTTCATTCACCTTGGCAAGGTGAATTTTGGCCTTGTTGGGATCTTCCCAGAAATCCGGCGCGGAGGTTTGCGACTCCAGTTCCCTTAACGTGGCACGACGGGTGGCAACGTCAAAGATAACCTCGCATTTCATCGGTCTTTTCCCGCAACTCCTGGATGCGGCCCTTTATATCATCGTTATTCACGGTTCAACTCCACTTCCGGCTCAGCAATTTCACTGTAAAACGGGCGAGTATATCGCCTCATCACCCTTGTTTCAACCGTTCTTTGGCCTCTTCGAAATCTGGCGTTTTCTCAGCGGGTTATGATAGGGTGCATCCCATGCCGAAACGGAAAAAGGTTATATTTATTCAGCTCCCCCAACTGGATAACGATCTCCAGGCGGATCATGAGAATGTCCCACTGGCCGCCGCCACCCTCCAGTATGCCGCCGAACAAGCCGGCGAAGGGGCTCATTATGAGTTCTGCCGACTTCCAGAATCAGAACAGGACGCGGGAAACCAGTCCCTTCTCGACACCCTGACGCGCCTCGCCCCCGATGTTCTCGCCGGAACACTTTACTTGTGGAATATTGAACGGACCTTGCGACTGGCCCGGCTTTTGCATCACCGGCTTCCTGAAATCCGGATCGTACTGGGCGGCCCCGAAGTGGCCCATGCCCATCCCTTCCTCTTTAAAAATACAGCCGCCGATGCACTGGTGGTCGGCGAAGGGGAAATCGTCTTTCCCGCCCTGTTGCGCGCCTTTCGCACCGAAAAATCCGTCCCCTATTCAACCGTGGCACTTCGAACCCGTAACGGCTACCGCTGGGGAAACGAACCCACGCCTGCCGTCTGCCTGTCGCATCATCTCCCGCCCCCGGGCTATGGCGCATGCCGACCGGATGCCAGGGGAATGGCCTATCTCGAAACCTCGCGGGGCTGCCCCATGCGCTGCACCTATTGCCGTTATCCCCATTTGCGCCAGTCCATGTCTTTTCTGGAGCCGGATGACATCCTATCGCGCGTACGCGCCCTGCGCCGTCTCGGGGCAAAGGAAATCCGCTTTGTGGACCCCTCTTTCAACGCTCATCCGCATTTCGGAAAAATTGTCCAGCGCCTGGCCCACCTGAACCAATCCGGAGCTCTGGCGTTTTTTGCCGAGATCAATGCGGAACGACTTACCGCAGAACAAGCGGACAATCTGGCGCGAGCCCATTTTGTGGATGTTGAGGTGGGTCTTCAAAGCCGCGATCCCGCCGTTCTCAAGGCGATCCGTCGCCCCACATCCCTCGGGAAGCTGGAATCAGGAATCCGGCTCCTCACCCGGCGCCGGATTAAAGTCACCCTGGATGTTATGTATGGTCTTCCGCTACAGGACACAGGCGATGTAAGACGATCAGTGAACTGGGCCTTGAAGCTCCCGTCCACGAATGTCCAGTGTCTGCAAACCCTGCTTCTTCCGGGAACAGAGCTACGCGACCGGCGGAGGGAATGGCGCATGCGTGCGCTGACACACCCCCCTTATTCCGTGACGGAAACCGATACCATGAATCCGGCGGACTTCCTCGCCATTGAACACCTCATCGCCCGCCACCCAAAATTACGGTCGGATATTCGCACCGGAGCATTCACGGGAACCCGGCTGATGCTCTTTAAAAACCAGATCAAAGTAACAGCCTCCGATCGGGGAAGTGAGCCCGTCATCACCTCCAACCGGTGTGCCTTTCTCTTTCCGGGCTCCGACCTATTCGCTTGTCGAAAAGAATTGGAGCGGTATATCCGAACCGCCATGCGAAGGGAGCCCGACGGGCTGTTCCAGTTTGTGCTATGCCTGGATCATGAAGAACCACTGGATCTGCTGGATGGCCTGATCGAGGTGATCCGGAGCCAGCCCCGTCACCTCATTGACCGTTATGCACCCGTGGCCCTGACGGGGAAAATCGCGTCAAGGCGGGTGATGATTCAGTTGCCCCGGAAAAACAAATTTTCCAAGGCATGGATTTCCGAAGCGGAAAACCTGCTGGCCGAAGCGTTTTTCTGACACTCAGCCCTTGGTCGCCGCCGCCAGTTCACGGCCAAACTCCCGGCACAACTTCAGATCGGCGTCACCCGGCTGCCACTTGACCCGTAGGCCGGGGCGCACCAAGGGAATACCGGACTTCTGGAAGATTTCCTCGATGGACTTCACGCATTCCCCGCTCCACCCGTAGGATCCGAAGGCGGCGCCAATCTTGTTCTTGAATCGAAGCCCCCGCATCTCCTCCAGAATCTTTGCCATGGAGGGCAGGATGCCGTTGTTATAGGTACAGGATCCCAGGACAACCAATTTTGCCTTGAAGATCTCCACCATCAGATCGTTGCTATCTGCGGTCGCCGCGTGAGAGACTTTGCAGTCGATGCCGCATTCGATTAACCCCTCGGCAATCGCCTTCGCCATCTTTTCAGTGGCGTGCCACATGGTGTCGTACAGAATCACGGCCGTGGGAGCCGGTTTCTGCAGGGACCACTCCTGATATTGCTTCACGATCTGGAGTGGATCCTGACGCCAGATCACCCCATGACTCGGCGCAATCATCTTGACCGGCAGGTTCAGCGCCAGAATTTCGTCAATTTTCTTGAGGATCTTATCCGTATAGGGGGTCAGAATATTGGCAAAATACTTTAACGCCTCCTCATACAGTTCTTCCTGATTGACCAGATCGTTGAACAAAAACGCGGTGGCATAGTGCTGACCGAAGGCGTCATTCGACATCAGTATCTGTTCCCCGGTCAGATAACAGAACATGGTGTCCGGCCAGTGCAGCATCGTCGCCTCGACAAAAACAAGCTCGTTTTTGCCCAGGCTGATCCGATCCCCGGTCTTAACGGTCTTGAAATTCCAGTTTTCATGATAATGCCCCGGAACACTGGTCGCGCCGTTTTTAGACACCACCACCGTGGCATTGGGACACAACTTCATCAAGGCCGGCAAACTGCTGGAATGGTCGGGCTCCGCATGATTAACCACTACATAATCGATCTTGGTGGGATCCACCAGTTCCCTGACCCGGGCAAGGAATTCCTCCGAATGAGGCGACCACACGGTATCCACCAGGGCAATCTTTTCATCCATGATGAGATAGGAATTATAAGTCGTTCCGCGATGGACCGAGAGTTCAAAGCCATGAAAATGACGGATGCCCCAATCGGTCACCCCCACCCAGTAAACCCCTTTAGCTAGTTCAATCGGCATAATCTACCTTATCCCTTCACGATATCCTATGGCGGTACAAATCAGATGGGACTCTATCACATCTGCAAAAAATCAAAAAGTATTTCCGCTCTCATTATGACCGAAGACCGCCTGAAGGCGGTACACCAACGGGCTGAAAAACATCGCATTCCGACGTTGGTGTACCGGCTTTAGCCGGTCTTTGACATTGCTCAGCGGCCATAATGCGAATTGCTAGGAAATAATGCTGGAACCGGGCGGGTCTGTCCCCTATACATTCGGCAGGAGAACACTCATGAAATTATTGGTTACTGGGGGAGCCGGTTTTATCGGCAGCAATTTCGTACACTATATTCTGAAAACCCACCCGACAGACGAGATCGTCAACATTGACGCCTTGACCTATGCGGGAAACCTCGAAAATCTGACTGACATCAGGGATAATTCCCGGCACGTCTTCGTGCACGGCGACATCACCTCA
Source organism: uncultured bacterium (assembly GCA_903934155.1). Lineage (GTDB taxonomy): Bacteria > Verrucomicrobiota > Kiritimatiellia > CAIKKV01 > CAITUY01 > JAABPW01. Next base: position 4,103 of record CAIZMS010000184.1, read on the forward strand.
ACCCGCGATGTGAACCGGCTTTTCAGGGAACACCGCTTCGACGCCGTCCTCAATTTTGCCGCCGAAAGCCATGTGGACCGCAGCCTGCACATGGGCCCCCGTGAATTCATCAAGACCAATATCATGGGAACCCAGATCCTGCTCGATGCCGCCCGGAAGCACAAAGTGCCCCGCTTCCTGCAAGTCTCCACCGATGAAGTCTATGGGAGCCTCGGTCCGACCGGCGCCTTTACGGAAGAGACCCCGATCCAGCCCAATAACCCCTACTCCGCCACCAAGGCCGGGGCCGACTTCATGGTCCGCGCCGCCCAGCATTCGCACGGACTGGACGCCGTCATCACGCGTTGCTCCAACAATTTCGGCCCCTACCAGTTCCCTGAAAAACTGATTCCGCTCATGATCTCCAATGCCCTGGCCGACAAACCCCTCCCTGTGTACGGCGACGGCCTGCACGTGCGCGACTGGATCTATGTCATGGACCACTGCTCCGGCATCGACACGGTGCTCCGCAAGGGCAAATCCGGAGAAGTCTACAACCTCGGCGGCAACTACGATGTCCCGAACATCGAGATTGTGAAGGGCATCCTGAAAATCCTCGGCAAGCCGAAAAGTCTGATCTCCTACGTCAAGGATCGCCCGGGCCACGACCGCCGTTATGCCATGGACAACACGCGCGCCAAGACTGAATTGGGCTGGGAACCCGCCCACCGGTTCGAGGACGCCCTGAAGGAAACGGTCAACTGGTATGTGGCCAACAAAACCTGGTGGGACCGCATCCGCAGCGGCGAATACCTCAAAGCCTACGACAAGATGTATGGGTGGCGGGAAAAGGGAGATAAAGGGGTTCAGGGTTAAAGGGGTTCAGGGTTCAGGGAAATTATTGGCATGCATGAAAAAACGATATCGATAACTCCAATCTTCACGGGCCGGATGATTTCGGTTGAAACCCAGGTGGTTGAACTGGAGCCCGGACACCGTGCCCATCGGGAAATCATCCGGCATCCCGGTGCCATTGCCGCCGTGGCCCGCGTCCCCGACGGCCGTTTTGTTTTCGTGCGACAGTTCCGCAAGCCCATTGAGCGCGATGTCCTGGAAATTGTTGCCGGTCGGAAGGAACTCGAGGAGCGCCCCGAGGATTGTGCCGCACGGGAAATCAGGGAGGAAACCGGCCACGAAGTGACCGCCCTTCACTCCCTCGGTGTTATCTACCCCTCCCCGGGATATATCGACGAAATGATTCACCTGTTCTTTGCTGAGCTTTCGGAATCCGCCGCACTTCAGGAGGGCGACCCCGACGAACGGATCACGGTCGAATACCTGACACGGGAGGAATTCGAATCCCTGATTGACGGCGGCCTGGTCGACGACTCCAAAACCCTCGCCGCTTGGCTCCTCTTCATCCGCCGCTTCGCATCGTCTTCAGGGTGAAGTCGCGACACAGGTAAATATCCGGTAGTGCAAATCGGCCTGAAACCCTGACGGCGTCAGACGGAAAACACGACTTTCTTGACCGAATTCACCCGCCATCATTTCCCGTATGCGGGCGATATCGCCTGTGTCCAGCGCGTACCGCAACCCCAAATCCTCCGAGGTCAGTAGAAGTGACGGGGCCTCAATGGAGTCCGTTACGCGCCAGCCGGATTTCAGCAAACAGTTCTTCAGATTATTTACCGTGGGATACCACTTCCGAGTGCGCATATGCCGGTACAAGGCATTGAGGCATGCCGCATCCTCTTCGTTCTCAAAGGAGGCGCTCTGATGAACGAATGACTCCCCTTCCGAAACCTGGTCACGAAGATGGCGCAACAGGGGCCGCAATCCGTCTTCCCCGAGATAATGAAGAACAGATCTCATAATCAGGAAAAGTCGCTGATCTCCGGTGGCAACATCCCTGCGGCGAAACTCTCCAATAGAGGAATGAACTCGAATAATACCGACTGAATCCTCGAGCGCGAGCTGGGCGTCCGAGCAGTCGACATTGACCAGCTTCGTGGTGGCCCCGAGCCCGTTTGTGGCCAACTGGGATAACAGGAAACCCGTTCCACCACCCAAATCAACAACAACATCGACGGGCGATTTAGCCAGGACCCCCAAGGCGGCGCCAACCAAAGGACTCGCGATGGTCCGATCGGAAAAGTAGCCGTTGTGAAACTCGCCCCACCGTTGCCCGTGGACAATTTTTTCTGTTCCAATAGAGTCCATGTCGTGACCTTACCTCGATCCGAATTCGCGGCCATCCGACACCAATTCAATGGTGACCGGGCCGTCGTTGATGATCTCGACACTCATGCTGGCTCGGAAGGTCCCGGTGGCCACCTGGCCGGGGCCCAGGATCCG
>CAIZMS010000185.1 GCA_903934155.1 uncultured bacterium
GTAACCTCCATGATGCCTTCGGCATGATGGCACGGCGAGGCCTTTTTCACTTGTTCACGGCCAAGTATCGTTCATTTTCAAAGACTTATGAAAATCCCCCGTTAAAAACCGGGGAATGTCCTGGGATCATCACTACAAAAACCGCCGAGTCCGGCGAAATGACCGCCGTCGGCGCCCCGTTGGCCACCCTGTCCCGGATGGATGAGGTCTGGCTTTCACTCTACCTGCCTGAAACCAGGCTTGCCGGCATCAAGACAGGCCAGAAGGCAACCGTGAAAATCGATGGTGACCCGGCCTTCTACGAGGGAACCATCACGTTTATCTCGCCGGAAGCCGAATTCACACCGCGTAATGTTCAAACGCCGGACGAACGCGTCAAACTGGTCTACCGCATCAAGGTCACACTCCCGAATCCCAAGGGTATTTTCAAACCCGGCATGCCGGCAGACGGATATTTGTAAAAAGGAGACAGTGAACTCTCCCGTTATAGAAACACGGGGACTCGGCCGGTCTTTTGAGTCGGTCGCGGCCGTCAGCAACCTGACGCTCACCCTCCCGGCCGGTGAATTTTTTGGACTGGTCGGCCCTGACGGCGCCGGAAAAAGCACAGTCATCCGTCTCCTATGCGGTCTCCTCACCCCCACCACCGGAGAAGGCCGAATCCTCGGCGTCGACCTGCGCCGCGATGTCGAGTCGATCAAGGCCAGAATCGGGTACCTCTCCCAGTCATTCACCCTTTACGGCGACCTGACGGTGAACGAGAACATTGAGTTCTTTGCCGAACTCCACGGCGTCGCCGGATATCAGGCCCGACGCGACGAACTTCTCGCCTTCACCCGGCTTGCCCCCTTCCAAACCAGACTCGCCCAGGCACTTTCGGGGGGCATGAAAAAGAAACTGGCCCTCGCCTGCGCCCTGATCCACACCCCCGACCTCCTGCTTCTCGACGAACCCTCCACCGGCGTCGACCCGGTTTCCCGGGGCGAATTCTGGCTGATCCTCAAGGATCTCCTCTCCCGCGGAATGACCATCGTCATGACCACCCCCTACATGGACGAGGCAGAACGGTGCGATCGGATCGGCCTGATTCACAGAGGCGCCCTGATTCGCCTCGGCACACCAGACACCATCAAGTCCGAACTCAGCGGCCGCTTGTTTCAGATCACCGGCGGCCCTCTCAGCGTCATTCATCAGACACTCCGGCTGCGCTGGCCGGCATCGTCCCTGGTCCGCTACGGAGATCGTCTCCATTTCTGCACCACCCGCCCGGATGACAAGCCTAATGCCATCGCCTGGCTGAGGCAAAACGGCTTGCCGGACATCCAGTTCACCCCTTCCGACCCCTCTCTGGAAGATGTCTTTGTCGCCCTTATGAGCGAAAACAAACAAGGAATCCCCGTATGAAAAATCTAATATTCCTGACCTGTATTCTGGCGTCCAACGTCGTTCTTGCCGACCGGGTTATCCTGTCCCCCGAGGAGATTGTTCGCCTCACCCTTACCCATAGCCCGACCCTCAAAAGCCAGGACGAATCCATCCGGGCCGCCTCCGCACGTCGACTCCAAGCCGACGCCGGCCTCATGCCCCAACTTGACGCCCGCGCCCAGGCACTGCATTTCGAGGGACTCGAAAATCAGGCACTCGGCCCGGTTTCCATCCCCGTGATCGACGACCAATTCTCCGCCTCCCTCGGCATCACTCAGCCGCTCTACACCGGTGGCCGGGTCACTCAACAAAAGGAAAGCATGCGCCTGGGAGAGAAAGCCACCCACCACGCCCGGGCCTTCTCCTCTTCCGACCTGACACTCCAAACCCTGACCGCCTATTGGCAGTGGAGCAAAGCGCTGGCCCGAATCGAGGCCTTTCAGGCCGCCGTCTGCCGGATGCAGAGCCTGGCCACAGACACCCGAAATCTCGAAAAAGCGGGACTGGCCACAGATAATGACCGGCTCGCCGTCGATGTGGCGTTGGATCAAACCCGACTCGAACTGGATGAAGCCGAACAATCGGCCGATCTCAGCCGCATTGATCTCACCACCCTGACCGGCAGAAACTTCAGCACCAACGAGGTCCCTCGAAAACCCGTCCTCCAGCCCTTCGACAACCAGGCTCCGCCATTACCGGAATCCCTTGCTAAAGCTTATGAACAAAGGGCTGATCTCGCCTCGCTCCGGCTGAACACCCGCGGCAGCGAAGCCCTCGTGGAGGCGGCGAGAGCCGACCATCGACCCCAAGTCGCCCTGATCGCCCGGGTTGAAGAAGGGCGCCCCAATCAACGGGATTTCCCGCCCGACAACCAATGGCGAGAGGACGCCCTCATCGGGGCAACCGTCTCGTGGAACCTTTTTGATGGAGGCCTGACCCGGGCAAAAACCGCCGAGGCGAAAGCCCGCGCCACACGGGAAGCCCTGCAATGTCAGGCGCTGGAAGAAGCCGTGGCCGCCCAGGTTCAAAAGGCGCACCTGTCGCTTCAACATACCCTAAACCGGCTGCAAACCTCGCGCCACGCCGAGGCGGGGGCCACGCGCAACCTCGAGGTCGCTACCGATCTCTGGAAAAACGGAGCCGCCCGGCACTCGGATGTGATGGAGGCCCAATCCAAACTCACCACCGCCACCGCCCGACGCATCGCCACGGAAGCCGATGTGCTGATCGGGCAGGCCATCCTGAAACACGCCACGGGAGGGATGCCATAAACCCTGAGCCCGTCATCGAGGTTGACACCCTCTCGAAGGTCTTCGGACGCTTCACAGCCGTTGATCGAATTTCCTTCTCGGTCGGGAGGGGGGAGATCTTCGGCTTCCTGGGCCCCAACGGCGCGGGAAAATCAACCACCATCCGGATGCTGTGCGGCCTGCTCGCCTCATCTTCAGGAACCGCGCGGGTTAACGGCCATGATATCAACCACGACCCTGAATCGGTTCGCCAGAACATCGGCTACATGTCGCAGAAATTCAGCCTCTACAAGGATCTGACCGTCTCCGAAAATATCGCCTTCTTCGGCGGCATCTACGGGCTTTCGGGCGATCGTCTCCGGAAACGCACCGGCGATATCACCGCCATGGCGGACCTGACCGGTCTCGGGAACCATATCACGGGGACGCTTTCCGGCGCTTTGCAGCAACGCCTGGCGCTGGGATGCGCCGTCATTCACGAACCGCCCATCCTTTTCCTCGATGAACCCACCAGCGGCGTGGATCCCGTTTCACGACGCGCCTTCTGGGACCTGATCCAGGAGATGGCCGCCAGCGGCATCACCGTCCTGATCACCACCCATTTCATGGATGAGGCCGAGTTCTGCGGCCGCATCGGCTTCATCAACGCCGGCCGCCTGATTGCCTTGGACACCCCGACGGGAATCAAAAACCAGACCTCTGCCTCAACCCTTGAAGAGGCCTTTATCCGGCTCGCCTCAATGCCCGAGGCAAAACTCGCTGACCTGAACCCTGAACCCCGAACCCTCTCCCTTTAATGAAACGGTTTTTTGCCATTTTAAAAAAGGAGTTCCGGCAGATCCGGCGGGATCCGTTGTCGCTGGGGCTCCTCGTCTTCATCCCCGCCATGCTGCTGGCGCTCTATGGTTATGCCCTATCATTCGACGTCAAACATATCCGCGTCGCGGTACTGGATCATGACCACACGCCGGAAAGCCGGGCCCTGCAGGACAGCCTATTCCAGAACCCCTACTTTGACCGGGTCGCCACGCTCACCCGCCCGGATGAAGCAAATGAACTCTTGAATCACGGGAAAGCCCGGGCTGTTCTGGTGATCCCGCGCAACTATGCCCGGAGCCTGACCCGCGGCGATCCGGTCAGCATCCAAGTTCTGGTGGACGCCAGTGACGCCAACAGCGCCTCGACCACTATGGGCTACTTCGACGCCCTCGCTGACCGGCTCAGCCGCCGGATCCGATTCGACCTCACGGGACAAACCCGTCCGCCATCTTCCGTTCCGACGGTGCTTCTCGAACCCCGCATCTGGTTCAACCCGGAACTCAGAAGCGCCAAATTCCTGGTCCCCGGCCTCATTGCGCTGCTTCTGATGCTCTCCGCTGTGGTCGCCACCTCGGTCTCCATCGTGCGGGAAAAGGAACGGGGAACCATGGAGCAAATCCGGGCATCCCCCATCCGCGCCGAAGAACTGATTCTGGGAAAGATTCTCCCCTATGTCCTCATCGGGCTGATCACCATGACCCTGGTGCTGCTACTCGGCTATTTTCTTTTCGGGGTTGAAATCAGGGGCTCGCTTTGGCTCCTGAGCCTGACGACCTTGCTCTTCCTGTTCGCCGCGCTGGGAATGGGCGTGCTGATCTCCACCATCACGCGTTCCCAGCAAATGGCCTTCCAGATCGCTGTACTCTCCTCCATGCTACCGGCCATCATCCTGTCGGGGTTTATTTTCCCCATCCAAAATATGCCCGTGGCGATCCAGGGCCTCACCTACCTCGTTATCCCCCGCTATTTCGTCGCCGCCCTTCGGGAGATCATCCTGAAAGACGCGGGACTGGGAACGCTCTGGCCTCATCTGCTAGGAATGCTTATCCTGGGGATTCTGTTCAACCTGCTCGCGGCGGCGAGAACAAGAAAGGCCTCATGAGCCACTTGCAAAACTCAAGCGGACGCGACGGAGCGCGTCTCTCCACCCATCAAAACAAACCGTTTCGTGCATTCTTTGGAGGGTCGCGCTCCGTCGCGACCGTCTTTTGGAGTGTTTCTTCGTTCCATCGGATCAAGATCCTTCTCATCAAGGAACTCGCTCAAATCCGGCGCGACAGGAGCCTGCTTGGAATTCTGATTGTCGCGCCCCTGTTCCAGTTGCTGGTAATGGGGTTTGCAGCCAACACGGATATCCGCAACATATCGGTGAGCATCCGCGACAATGACCACTCCACCCAAAGCCGCGAATATGTCAGGAGCCTCGCCTCTTCGGGCTACTTCAAAATAACCCTGCTCACGGGGCCGGAGTCAGGCGATGCAGACCAGTTGGTGTCCGGCCAGGCCGGTCTGCTCGTGGTGATTCCCCAGGATTTCGAGAAACGCCTGATCAGTCGCCATCCCGCCACCGTCCAGGTGCTCGTGGATGGATCCGACAGCAACTTCGGGGTCAACGGACTCAACACTCTCCAAAAGGCCACCCGTCTTTTCTCAAGTTCTCTGACAGGGCTTGAAATCAACTCATCCCGCCGGGCACCCACTGTTACCGTTGACTCACGGGCCTGGTACAATCCCCGCCTGCTCTCGCGCTACTACATGGTGCCAGCCCTAATGGGGGTATTGTTGCTGGTCACCACCATGCTGGTGACAAGCATGTCGCTGGTCAAGGAACGGGAAGAGGGCACCATGGAACAGTTACTGGTCACCCCCATCCGCCCGGTGGAACTGATGATCGGAAAACTGTTGCCCTTTGTGGTGATCGGGTTCATTGAAATCACTCTGGCGCTGGGGGTAATTCTCGGAGTATTTGGTGTTCCGTTGCGCGGCAGCGTGCTGCTGTTATATGCCTTCTCCGGCCTGTTTCTATTGACCACGCTCGGTCTTGGATTGTTCGTCTCAACCCTGGTCAAAACCCAGCAGCAGGCCATGATGGTGGCCGCCTTTTTTGTGATGATGCCCTTTGTCCTGCTCTCGGGCTTTATTTTCCCGGTGGAGAACATGCCCCCCGCGATCCAGGTTTTCGCCCACTTCATCCCCCTCAAATATTACCTAGAGATTGTGCGGGGCCTTTTCCTGAAGGGAACCGGCTGGCACGAACTTTGGCAACCCGCCCTGATGCTGCTTTTGTGGGGAATCGCCATTCTCGGCCTGGCTTCGCTGAAGTTCAGGAAGCGATTGGATTGACAGCGTCTCTGGCCACGACGAAGCGTGGCCCTCCAGTTTATATTTCCTTCACCACCCATGGCAGGCCGCGCACCTTCAGTTCCTCCATGAACGGATCAGGATTGAACTGCTCGACATTGAACACACCGGCGTCACACCAGGTTCCCGTAACCATCATCTTTGCGCCAATGGCTGCCGGCACGCCGGTGGTATAGGAAATGGCCTGCGCCTTCACTTCCCTCCAGCTCCGGACATGGTCGCAAATGTTGTAGATGTAAATCGTCCGCTTCTTCCCGTTCTTCGCGCCCTCAATCAGGCACCCGATATTGGTCTTACCCTTGTAGTGGGCCCCCAACGAAGCAGGCTCGGGCAAAACGGCCTTGAGAAATCTCAACGGCACGATTTTTCGGCCTTCCACCACCACGGGAACAATGCTGGTCAGTCCGACATTCTGCAGCACGCGCAGATGCGTCAGGTATTGCTCGCCGAAGGTCATCCAGAACCGGATGCGCTTAAGCCCCTTGATGTGTTTCACGAGGGATTCCAACTCCTCGTGGTACATCAGGTACATTTCCTTGGGGCCGATTCCGGGGAAGTTGAAGGTCTTATGAACGGTCAGTGGGTCAGTTTCCTTCCACTGCCCCTTCTCCCAATATTTGCCGCGCTGGGTAATCTCTCGAATATTAATCTCGGGATTGAAGTTCGTAGCAAACGCCTTGCCATGGGACCCGGCATTACAGTCCATGATATCAACGGTGTGGATCACATCGAAATAATGTTTCTGGGCGTAGGCGCAAAAAATGTTCGTCACGCCGGGATCAAAGCCGCACCCGAGCAGGGCGAGAATTCCCCTGTCCCGAAAAGCCTTATGCTGCCGCCACTGCAATTTGTATTCGTACTTCGCCTTGTCAGGATGCTCGTAATTCGCGGTATCGAGATAATCCACCCCGGTCGCCAGGCACGCCTCCATGATGGAAAGATCCTGGTACGGGAGTGCAACGTTGA
>CAIZMS010000186.1 GCA_903934155.1 uncultured bacterium
GCCCGGAGGCTCAGCCCGCGGAACCGGAACAACTGCGCGGGCTGCCCAAGCCCAAAGACCTGCCGCTGGTTCAGGGACCCTTCCTGCCAACGCAGGCATCCCTGGATGAGAAGTACCGTTGCCCGGAGTGGTTTGCCGATGCCAAGTTGGGCTTCTGGGCTCATTGGGGACCCCAGTGCGTGGGTTTGGGCGGTTGGTATGCCAAGGCCATGTATGACCCGGCCTCGAGTGATTATCAGCGCCACATCAAACAGTTCGGGCATCCGTCCAAAGTTGGCTACAAGGACATCCTGCCGTTGTTCACGGCGGAGAAGTTTGATCCCGATGCCTTGATGGCGGAGTTCAAGCAGATGGGAGGCCGGCTTTTTCTGGCCATGGGGGTCCATCACGACAACTACGACATGTGGAACTCCAAATATCACCGCTGGAACGCGGTGAAAATCGGGCCGCACAAGGACCTCGTCGGGCTGTGGCAGCAGGCGGCAAAGAAGCAGGGCCTGCGTTTTGGTGTCAGTGAGCATATGGTCCCAAGCTATGAGTGGTGGAACACCAACAAGATGTCCGACAAAACGGGCCCCTTTGCGGGGGTGCCCTATGACGGCATGGATTCCGCCAACTGGGACCTGTATCATCCGCCCCACCCCGGCGACCAGGAGATGAAGGCCGGGTTTGGAGCGGAGCTCCTCAAATATCCGGATTGGTTCAAGGAGCACTGGTATCGGCGGGTTTATGATCTGGTGACGACGTACCAGCCGGATTTCGTGGATGAGGACGATTTTGGACTGCCCTGGGGTGATGCGTATGCCTCGAAGCTGGTGGCCCATTATTACAATCAGAGCGCGGCCGCCCATGGTGGCAACCCCGATGCGGTCTGGTGCGGCCGGGGCGGTAACGGGAAGGGCGTGATTTCTTACAGTGAGTTCGGTCTGCCCAAGATGCCCTGGCGGTATCCGTGGGTGCAGGGAACCAGCACCTCGCCAGGCTGGTTCTGGACGGGTGGGAAACCTCCGCTGGCCGACACCCTGGTCAAGACGTTGGTCGAAGTGATCTGCCGCAACGGCAATTTCATCATCTCCTTTCCCCAGCGGGCGGACGGGACCGTGCCGGAGGATCATATGGTCTGTTTGCGGGAGATGGGCAAGTGGGTGCGCTTGAATGAGGCGGGCATCTTCGGAACCCGTCCCTGGCGCGTGCTGGGTGAAGGGCCGACGACTGATCCTTACAATCGGTGGAGCCCCAAAGAACCCTACTTTAAAAAGGAAGATATCCGGTTCACCCGCAAGAATGATGTGCTCTACGCCTTCATTATGAATCCGGCGGATGGCAAGGTGCTGATCCGGTTGCTGGGAAAGAAGGCCCGCCTGGCCGATGGAGTGCCGCAGCAGGTTCGGCTCCTCGGGTTTGAAGGAAAGTTGACCTGGTCACAGGATGAGGACGGTTTGCAGATCCAGCTGCCGGAGGCATGGGTGGGGCGGACGGTTCCCGTGCTCGAGATTCGTGGCCTGGCGGCGTGGGACGGCGACATCCGCCCCGGGTTGGACGGTCAACTCGTTTTGACGACCACCGAGGCCCGCTTCAACGGCACCAGGCTGACGCAAAAATTCGGACGGGATTTTATCGAAAATTGGAGCGACCCCGCAGAATGGCTGTCGTGGGAGAAGGCGCATCTTCTCGACGCCGGTGAATACGAAGTGACCATCTACGGCGGCGGGTTGCGCGCGGATGTCCCCTGGCGGTTGCAGATTGGGGAGAAGGAACTGACCGGCAAAGCGCCCTCTGCGGGCGGCTGGGGCAAGGGACTGGTCTTCCCGGCGGGTAAAATTTCTATCGATAAAGCCGGAGTCTATCCCGTGGTCTTGCGGGCGGGGACGACCGAAAACTGGGGCGGTTTGCAACTCTTCAACGTCACTCTGAAACGCGTTCAGTAAAGGGATCTGACGAAAAGAGAAACATCACCAGGAGGATGAATATATGCTCACCATGAAAGTGAAATTAAACCACCTCTGTCTGCTGCTGGCGCTCATCCTTTCTGTTTCCCCGCCGGAAATGGGCTGCTGTGCCGCTGAACCGCTGCAGAAGCAGCAGGTTGAGGAGATTATCGTCGTCTTCAAATCGCATTTCGACATCGGCTTTACGCATTTGGCGAGTGAGGCGGTGCAGAGTTACCGGACTAGCATGATCGACAAGGCGCTCAAGGTCGTGGAGCAAAACCGCGACTTGCCGCCCGATCAACAATTCGTCTGGACGGTTCCAAGCTGGCCGATGAAGAAGATCCTCGAAGACTGGCCGGGGCAGACCCCTCAACGGCAGACGCAGGTGCGAGCTGCGTTCCAGGAGGGGCGATTTGCCGCCCATGCGTTACCCTTCACCATGCAGACCGAAATGATGGAACCGGAAGGGATGGTGCGCAGTCTCGGTTTCGCCTCACAACTTGCCCGCGACGCCGGCAAGCCGTTGCCGACCGCCGCAAAGATGACTGACGTGCCGTGTCATTCATGGATTCTGCCCACGCTCCTGACCCATGCAGGGGTGAAGTTTTTGCATCTTGGCTGCAATCCGGCCAGTGCTGTGCCTCGGGTGCCGCTGTTGTTCTGGTGGGAGGGACCGGATGGTTCGCGACTGTTGACAATGTATTCAGCCGACTATGGTAGTGGTGCGTTGCCCCCGGGGGATTGGCCTCACAAAACCTGGTTGGCGATGTTGATGCGCGGCGACAACGCAGGTCCGCCGAATCCCGCCGAGGTGAAAGCAGTGATCGATAGAATCCACCAATCATTGCCTGGGGTGAAGGTGCGCATCGGGACTCTGGGGGATTTCGGTGACCGGATCCTGGCGGAGAATCCCCAGGTGCCGGTCATTCGCTCCGACATGCCGGACACCTGGATCCATGGCGTCATGAGCGACCCGGAATGCGTCAGGCTCGAACGTCAAACCATGCCGGCCATCGCCGCAGCTGAGGCGCTGCACACGTTGCTGGGTGACTGGAATGTTAAAACTCCGGATATTTCGGCGGCAGTGGCAGACGCGTATGAGAACAGTGTCCTCTTCTATGAACACACCTGGGGTGGTGACTTTAATAATTTCGGTATCGGCGGATATTTGCAACCCAAGGATGGCATCGGTCAGGTCGGAAATTGGAAATATGGTGAACCTTGGAAGGCTGAACTCGCCGCTGGGCGGTATGCGCGGCTTATGAAATCATGGGATGAGCACTCCGACTATGCGCGTCATGCGGACAAAACCATCACCCCTGTCATGCAGGCGCAGATGCAGGTGTTGGCCACTGCGGTAGCGGTTTCGGGGCCACGCACCGTCGTCTTCAATCCGTTGCCTTGGGTGCGCGATGGCGTTCCGGCGTTGGGTTACAAGATACAAGGTAAGGTGCTTTCGACGGCTGCGCCGTCCACCGACGCCGCGGCCAATACGCTTGGAAACAAGTATTTCAAAATCACCCTTGATCCTGTTCGCGGATCAATCGTATCGCTGGTGGACAAGCGAACAGGCCGCGAACTGGTCGATGCTGGCGCTGCGCACGGCTTTGGTCAGGTGCTTTATGAACGATTCAGTGCCAAAGAAGTCGCGCAATACGGCCGGAGCTATCTGCGGGGCGGATACGCCTGGGGGTTTGGTGCACACGGCAAACCGAACCTGCCACCCGCCTCCGAAGTCCCTTACCGCGCGAGCTCGTCAGCCAATGGCAAGGTCGACTGGAAGCGAGATGGCGCAACCGCATCCGTCGAGATGCGCTCGGACAACGTCGGATTTCCGGTGACCATGCGTGTCATTCTCAACGGCAACGCACCCTATGTTGACCTGGAAGTAACCGTCGAGAAACCCGCCGATATTTGGCCCGAAGCGGGCTGGGTTTGTTTGCCATTCAAAGTGGACGCCCCACAATTCCGTATCGGCAGGAATGGTTCGATTATCAATCCGGCCACTGACATTATTCCCGGCGGCAACCGGTATATGTGTGCGGTCGGCACAGGCGTGGCGCTGTTCGATTCTGCCGGGCGAGGTGCGGGGATATGCGGGCTCGACACCCCGGTGGTGAGTCTCGGCGAGCCAGGTGCGTGGAAATTTGACCGCGAGTATGTGCCGACGAAGCCATCCGTCTATTTCAATCTCTTCAACAACCACTGGAGCTGCAATTACCGGCTCTGGAACGAAGGCAAGTGGACCTACCGGTTCCGGATCTGGTCGTTCGAGCACTACGATGCGGCGGCCTCGCTCATCACGCCCGCGTTGGAAGCCCGGTATCCCTTGCAAACCGCCACCTGCGACGGCCCCGCCGGGACATTGCCAAAAGAACAGTCCGGCATCACCCTCTCACGTCCTGGCGTTCTGGTAACCGCCTTTGGTCAGAACCCCGATGGGGAGGGCACTATCCTGCGCGTGTGGGAACAGGCCGGCGTTTCCGGCGAGCTCACCTGCAAGCTTCCTGCCGTTGCCAAATATGTCACCGCCACTCCGGTAAATCTGCGGGGAGAAAAAAATGGCGAACCGAAGACGATCAAGCATGGCACGCTCATATTCGACCTCCACGCCTATGCTCCGGCATCCTTTATTTTGAGGTAATGGACATAAAGAACGTCATCGCCAAGCTAAAGAGCAAAACACAGGGAGAAATCATGAAACCATCAGGCCGAACCCAAATGGTCCCGCTCGCTGGGATCAGGGGCCTACTCCTTCTAGGTTAAGACGTTATCATCCAACTGAAAGAAGCTGCACAAAACAGCAAGTGAAATGCACGGAGCGGCATGTTCAAAGAGGGGGACTCCTGATACTCTAAGCGCAACAATAAAGTTATAGCAAAGGGACGATGAAATGAAGGGGCGAGGCTGTGCTTTTCGCAAGTTCGCACTGGCTTGCCTGCTTGTTAACGGGGTTTGGGCTCAGGCGGGGGATGCTGATCAGGTGGCGTTGCTGATCACGCCTGCGGTCCATCAGGCGTTGAACCGAGAGATCTCACGCTGGGCATTGATCCAGCGACCGGACATGGCAAATATGTGAGAATCAGGAGTATCAAGGTTTGCTACCCATAAGGGGCTCCTGGTTGGAGCAGCAACGGAAAGACAAATCATGAAAATACACAGTCCTCAAATGATAAAAAATCAATTTCTAATTTTCGCCGTGTTGGTGGTTGCGCTGATGCATCCGCAGGAGAGTCAGGCAAGCCAAGCTTATGTATTGGACACTTCGGGGCTCGGGGACGTGGGGGAGCTTTATTTGCTTGGTGCGCTTCAGGGAATCGTGAACCGGGATGCGCCGCGTCTGTTCTTGACCAAAGGTGCCGCCAACACGGTTTATGCAGACTATCTGGAGCGAGAGAAGGGGTTTACATTCATCCGTCTCAAGTCCTTGCCCGATGCCGTTGCGACGTTTGCTGCCATGAAGCGCGCGGACGGGGTGACGCCGCTGATCAAGGGGCTGGTCAAATATCCCGCGACGTATTGGGACAATCCGAATCGCAAAATGGTGAACATGTATTA
>CAIZMS010000187.1 GCA_903934155.1 uncultured bacterium
CCGGACTTGTTGAGGGGATGAATCCCGCCTCCCAAGTCGCTGCTCGTGGCCATGAAGGTAGCCGGGTAATTCATGATCCGAATGTGGGTTTCGCGGTATGCTCCATCGTTGGGAACCAAGGCGGGAAGCGGGGCGAACTTATCGGCCCGACAGGTGACGGGATCCGCATCATCCCAGGCGCAGCCGCCACCGCTCGGCTTTTGCACGTAGATAAAGGGCAAATCCCGGCTCCAGTCGCTGCGCCAACCCCGGATCAACGCCCCCATCAAGGTATACTGATCGACCCCTTCAATATCCGTGCCGCCTTCGCCCTGGTCCCAGAGGACGCCCCGGATCGCATACGGAATAAACGGGCGAATCTTGATCTCATAGAACACGCCGATTCTGGCGGGACATTTACCCGATTCGGCCACCGCGGCCCGGCACGCCGGATCAGCCTGAAAAGCCGCTTGGCTCACCCAAGGGCCCGAGGCCGAACCGCTCAAGCCGCTCGCGATGAGGCCGACCGGGGTCTTGATCTCATTCCACAATGCCAACCCGAAACTGAAGTGAAGCGCGGAAAATTTCATGAGATTTTCCGAGGTTGCTTCCTTCCATGTTTTTCCATCGCCGGTGAGCAGCCGGATTTGCGGGTACGGTCCGGCGGCAATACGTCGGGCCAATATCGCATCGTCTTTCACATAAAGGTCGCCCCCCTGCGCCATGTTGGATTGGCCGGAACCCAGCCAGACTTCGCCCACCAGCACGTCCGTGAGGACCACGGGTTCCGAGGTCCGGTCGGAAGCTATGGACAGGCTGCGCGGTTCAGCGGAAGCCGGCATCGGGTCGAGTTTGACTTGCCACTTGCCCTGTGCGTCCGCCGTCGTTTGTTTTGTCTGGCCGGCAAATTCCACCCTTACCTTTTCGTCCGGCGCGGCGCTCCCCCATACGGGAACGGGCGTGTCACGTTGCAGCACCATGTGATCACCCAGCACCGGCGGCAGCTTGATTGCCGCGAAGACGCCGCTGTGGACTCCAAGCAACAGGATGGCCACTAATCGTTTCATCTGACCGTCTTCCCCTCCTGCGGCTCATGCACCACCACGTCGGCCTTGCGCGAGGCGGGCGTGATATCCCACTTCTCCAACTTGCCGTCCTTGACCGTGCCGGTCAGCACCACACCGCCTTGCAGGTGCAGCTTGAAATCCACGTCCCATTCCGCCGGCCAGGCGGGAAGGAGATGGATTTTATCGCCGCCTTCCTGGACGAGCATCCGCTGCAGCGCGATCGAGCCGGAGCCGAAATGATCCAGATCGGGCATGCCGTCGGTCCATTCATTACCAAAAAGAGGAAACCGGCAGGCGACCGAAGCGATACGAAAACGTTTGACCAGTCCCTGGGCCGATTCCGTAGCTCGCCCGGCCAGTGCCCAACCGATCTGATCCTGGGTCCAGCACGTTCCCCCGAACGTATCGGGCGAGTCACGATGCCGCATCGTCCATTCGGCCAACTCTTGACTGCCCTGGGCCAGGCCGTAACAGCGGAACGGAAAGATCGGATAGATCTCCGGAAGTTCCTGGTTGACTTTCTTTGCCTCGTGTTTGGCCGCCGGGGCGACAGCCTGGCGACCATCAATCATGCGCAACGGCACCTCGGGGATTTCGGCGCGAAATCGTTTCCATGTCGCTTGGTCTTCATCCGTGCCGGCCTTCATCGCGAGCAACTGGTCAAGACAGAAACGAAGCCCCGCCACGTCGGGAGCTGGGTTCACCGTATACCACCAGGTCTCCAGCGCCTGCGAGGGCTCCAACCGCAGCTTGCCTTTGTCGTCACGCGGGTAATGTTGGTCGTAAAATAGGAGAATTTCACGGGCGAAGGGGACCAGGCGATCATCTCGGAACGTCCCATCGCCGGTATAGTTGACGTAGTCGGCCATCATGGTCGCAACCTCCAGGCCACTGGTGAAATGGAACGTCAGCCAACCGCCTTTGTAAGGCTCGCCCGCCTTGACCTTGGGCGGTGGCCCCCATTCGTCATCGCCTGTTACAGGATTGACGTTCTCGCGGTAATAGGCGCCTCCATGCCCGAAATAGGCTTTCGTGATCGCTTTGCGCATTTCCAGCACATTCCAGTAATGATCGAAGAAAGGCTTCATCAGGTCGAAATCCCCGCCCATCAGCAGCGGCCAGTATAAAAGCCGCTGGTTCTGCGAAGTGAAGAACGCCCCCCAGGCCCGGCTGTCCTCGTGCGTCAGCCATGAGCCATCTCCTAGGGAAACCACACCGGGATGTCCAGGCTTCTCTCCGGGTTTTCGAAACACCCGCATCTGCTGGGTAAAAAGACCGCCGTTGAACTTGGTTTGGAACCGGCCGCGGCTCTGGGAGCCCATGTAGAAGCGGAACATGTTATAGCTCTGCGCCACCAAGGCAGCGCCGTCGGTCTCAAGGCGTCGGCCATTCTTCCAACAGGGGCCTGGCTCGCCCTTGCCACTGGCTTCGCCGTGGAACCGCTCCCGGTCAGACTCCGGCACAGTGCGATCCGAGGCAATGATCCAGCCGCGCTCCCAGAAACGGCGCCACCAATCGCAGTGCTGCTCCCAATCATTCTTCAGGTCCACAGGCTTTGCCACCAGCTCTTCCACAGCCTGAATCCACACGTTCGTGTCCGGCGCTTGCATCGTTAACGAATGGATCCGAATGTCGAACTGCTTGCCCTTCCCAATCAATTTCCCATCCGTTACTCCTGACTTCTGACTCCTGACTCCTGAATACATCTCAACCAGATTCCCGAACGTATTGAACCGATAGAAATCCGGTACGATTTTCCCGGGATTTTCAATTTTCCACAATCCTTGGGAGGTGTTCTTCAGCCGTTCATGATAACAACTCCGGTCTCCGACGGCGTAATACCAGATCAGTCGATTTCCGCGCTCGGACCGAATATCCTGAGTCATATCCTCCTTCGTTCCGACATAGCGCTTCCAAAGATCCGGCTGGGCGATGAGCTTGAACTCCTGCGGCGAGTCGATCTCGACGTGGTAAATCGGGCGGTTGGCGTCGACCCAGATGCGCAACTTCACCCCGTCGGCCTCGATCTGGATTGAGCCGGTGGACAAATCGAGCGTCTGGCGGAAGGGTTTACCTGCGGCGAACGGATTCGGAGTCATTGAGATCCGCACCCGCCCGGTCTTGTAGAGATCGCCGCAGTAGTTGAAGGCATCATTCTTCGCCAGCAACAGATAGAGGTCGCCGTTCTCGATCGCGTAGACCGAGGCGGCGATGTCGCCGTTGCCGATCGGCATCGCGCCGGAGGCGTTCTTCGATGCATTCGTCCAGACCACGTTGTAGCGGGCCATGCGCCGGGCTGAGGAATTCTCCCCCTGCGCCCAGGATTCTTCGTCCATGCCCATATGGACGGTAAACGCCACTAAAATCGCCACCATGATTCGTTGCATCGCCGCTGCCTTTCTTTCTTTGCTAAACCCGATCAAGGACAGGGGAAAGGTCGCGTGGATACGCGGCTTTGGCTTCACCAGGCACCCTCATCACGACCCCTTGCCTTGATACAAAATAGAAGATACTCCAGCCGGACTAGGCCGTCATGTCACAATAATTGGGACAGGAATGGGGAGGCGGGTGAAGCGGGACACAGGCCACCGCCAGCCTCAGGGCGCACGACAAAATTCTTCTATGAAA
>CAIZMS010000188.1 GCA_903934155.1 uncultured bacterium
CCACGGGTAGGGACGGCTCTCCGAGCCGTCCGCGGAGGCCTCAGAGAGGCCTCCCTACCCAAATCAGATCAAGACATTAGTGAGACTATTAATAAACCACCCCACTACCGTCGGTGCCACTGGGGGCCACCGGGGCGCGACTGCCGGATCACGGTGGGCTTCGGCTGCTTGGGCTCTTCCAGTAGCAGGGCATACCAGGTCTCGCCCAGCGCGGCATTGGAAAACTGCCCCACCCGGCCGTTGGCCACATGCTCCCAGTTGGCTTCCAGCACCTCGTCATCCGTGGCCGTCTTGCCGTCCACCAACACCTTGATGGCCTCCTCAGTCTGTTTCTTGCGCAACAGCATCCAGGAATAGGTGGCATAAATCAAGGCGCCGTCATTCTTGAATTTTTTCCGATACTTCTCATAGGTCTTCTTGAGTTCCGCCTCCTGGCCCAGCTTGTACTGGCGGCACATTTTCATGCAAACCAGAACGGGATCACCCAGCATCGTCTTGGGAAGAATGCGATCCACCTCCTCGAACTTCTTCAATTGGAAGAGGAATTGCAACCGGAT
Source organism: uncultured bacterium (assembly GCA_903934155.1). Taxonomy (GTDB): domain Bacteria; phylum Verrucomicrobiota; class Kiritimatiellia; order CAIKKV01; family CAITUY01; genus JAABPW01. The sequence goes on from CAIZMS010000188.1 coordinate 558, forward strand.
GGCGTTGATCTGGCGATCCAGCAGGAAACTCCATTTGCAATACGGCTCCATCTGGCGCGTAGTCTCCAACGCCTCAGTCATCATGGTATCCTGATCCTTGCGCGCCTGATCCATGATCCATTTCATGTTCCCACCGCGACTGCCGAGCTGCTCATACTTCCGCCGGAGCACCGTGGTCCGCTCCGTGATGCGGGCCTGGATCCCCGTCATGAGGGCCGTGATCTTGCGCCGTATATAGAAGGTGACCGCCACCTGAATACCCAATCCCGCCACAATCGCGAGCACCACACTCCAAGCCCACCAGTGAAGCCCATAATGCAATCCGGCCCACAGAACCGCCATACTTGCCAACGATATGAGAAGAGTCAACATAGCCAGTAATCCTTTCGATGCGTCTGATTATATCGGATGCCGGCATTCTGTCCACCGGGTTTGTCCTTGTCGTCCTTGAAGTCCTTTTCCCGACCCACTACACTCCCCGGCAACCGTCATGAACAATAAACCGGAAACCCCCGATGCCACCCTCCTCGTCTACCCGACCGCCGTCGCCCTGCGGCAGGCTCAGCGGCGGGCTCTGGAACGGGTGGCTTTTTTCGACGGGCGCGGGCATATCACGCTTTCCTCGCTCCTGCGCGAATGCGCCACGGTCGCCCTGAAGCACCGGAAACTCCGACCCATCACCGACCTCGACCGGGAACTCGCCATCGTCAAGGCCATCACAACATTCCGTTCCATGGAAAAGGGGAAAGGCCGAATCCTCGCCGCCCTCGCCCCTTCCGCACTCGAGGAAATACTCTCCCAGTTAATTGACACCATCGCCCCGCTTGCCGACCGGGCCCATGACTTTCTCGCCCTCCTGGCCGCTGACCGGACCACGCCGAAAAACCCGGAACTGGCCGCCCTCTATGCCGCATTCGCCGAAGCCTGCACCTCCCTGGGCGTTGCCGACGAGGCCACCCTCAACGCGGCCATCCTCACCCACCTGCGCGGCGACCGTACCCAATGGCCCCCCATCCTCCGCCAAGCCAACACCATCACCTTTCTCGCCGTCCGCTGGGTGGCCCCCTTCCAGGAATCGGTGATCCATGCCCTGGGCAACCAGCTCGGACGGGACAGGGTAATCGTGCGCCACATCCTCGCCGACTACGAACAGGACTGGTGGGGCGAGAGCCTGCTGACCGACACCGGCCGCCTCCTTTTCGGCGACGCCCAAAACATCGCCGGTGAATGCGAATTCCAGTCGGAATCCACCCGCTCCGCCATCGAACACCTGACCAGCCTCCGCGAAGGCTACGCCATGCAGGATCGCGCCCTCGCCGAACAAGCCCGCACCCGGGTCGGCTTCTCCTGCTCCGTCGGAACCTACGGCGAAATCGAGGATCTCGCCCGCCGCATCGCCTGGGAAATCCACGACCGCCCGGATCCCGTCCGACCGGAAGATATCTGCCTCGTCTCCCGCAATCTCGGCGCCGCATCAGACGCCATCATGGACGTCTTCTCCCGCTTCAACATCCCCTACTACTTCCGGCGTGGCGTCCCGATCCTCGCCGTCCCCGTCATTAAAACGGTTCTCGCCCTCGCCCGTTTCTCCGCCACCCGGGAACGCGATACCTTCTGCGCCCTGCTCCAAAGTCCCTGGATCGACTGGAGCCCGCATCTCGCCAACCCGGCCCAACTCGCCGATGACCTTCTCCGGTCCGGCGTCGAGCCGATCCTGGATACACCCGACCGGATTTCCCGCCGCCTCGCCACCTACGCCCTGAAACAGCGACGGTTTGCCGAACGGGCGGACGCCGACGCCTACGCCTCCGACGCCATTCAAGCCCTTCGCCTCGCTCTGGGCAGCCCCACGGTGAAGTCGTTTGACGCCGGCCTCTCGGATCTCGTGACACGTTGCGCAAGCTTTAAAATATCGGTTGCGCAAGATATCGAGCCGGGCGACGAACTCACCAGCCGCGCCCAACTTCTCAATGCCAAGGCATGGGAAACGGCCTCCGAAATGTTCACCACGCTCCGGCGCCATAAGCTGGTCAGCGAGGACAATAGCCAGTCCATTTCCTGGGCCGATATTGTCGATCTCCTCAACCGCGCACTGGAAAACCTGACCATTTCAGCCACGCCGCCGGATGAAGGCGGGGTCTGGATCCTGAACCCCTTCGATGTCGCCGGCCTTAACTTCAAGGTGGTCCTCGTTGCCGGGCTCAATGCCGGCGCCTTCCCGAAATCACCGACCCAGAGTCCCCTCTTCCCGGACTCCGAACTCCTCGCCTTCCGAGAGCGGCTTCAGAAGAAGGGTCCCCTGCCGGTGGCCGCACTTGCCGCCTCCCGGGCGCGAAACAGCCAGGAGAACCTTCTCTTCCTGACCACGCTCGCCGCCTCCCGGGAACGAATGGTCTTCTCCTATGCCGGCCATGATGAAACCGGCCAAGAACTCACCCCATCCGTATTTTACAGCACCCTGTGGCGCCTGGTCGGCTGGCCCGCCTGGCCTGTTCTCCCGGCGGCCCCGCCAGATCCCTACGATGGTTGGCGTCTTTCAACAGGAGCCTTCCACCTCCAGACCCACTGGAATCGACACCAGCAAGCCGCCATCGCCTCTTTCAAACGGCGCCCCTTTCCCGGGGAATCCTATCTTGGAACCATCCCACTCGCCCTGTGCCGGGCAAATGACGAACGGCGGCAACGGTTGGCGAGCTGTGGAGGGCCACGCTTTGTCGTGGCCGGAGAAACGCAGGACGCGACAAAGCGCGTCCCTCCACCTTCCGCCCTGGCGGAACATATTTCGCATGGGATTCAGGTGGAGCGGCAGCGGCAGGCTTTCTTTGCGCGGCAAAATGCAGAGACCTCGAAAACGCCCACTGACCTTTCCCGGGAACCTGGGCATGAGTATGCCGGAGTGCTCGATCCCGCCCTGTGGAACACCCTCCGACCAGCCCCGACGGAAGCCATACAGGATTTCAGCCCGACGCAACTCGAACGCCTCGTAGCCTGTCCGTATCAATACTATCTCGAGCATGTTCTCAAGGTGAAAGCCATCGAACCCAACGAACTTGAGCCCAACACGATGGACTTCGGAACCGCAATCCATACCATTCTGTTTGAGGGATTCAGAATGCTGCAGGGGCACCCCCCCAGCCGCTCGATCCCGAAACTGACCCCGCTCGCAGAAACCCATCACCGCCTCTTTGCTCCAGTCTGGGCTGTTCGTGATCCGCACGGTGACTGGCATCTCCAGGAAACCGAGGGAAGACCCTCGGATGACGCCCTGCCGCTGGTCAATTTCCCGACGGACGGGAAAACGATTCTGGCCTTCTTTGACGACCTGACCGAAGCCCTGCTCGACTGGGCGACCAGCGGCAATGCCCTCTGGATGCTGGGCGCTCCGGCACAGTTGAATGTCCAGCGCCTCCGGATCGGCAGGGCCGTCCGGAACCTCGTCCGCACCGCGCTCGACCCGCAAGCGTTGCCCGAAGGAAGCGGCCTGGAGAACTTCCGGCGCTACCCCGCCCTTCTGGAGCACACCTTCAACACCGCCCGCACAGAGGCCGTTCCCTCCGTTGAAATCACCGACCCGGTCGATCCCAACCACCGGTTCCGCCTGCACGGCAAAATCGATCGCGTGGATTTCGTCTTCGATCCCGATCGCCGCCTCCGCGCCGCCATCGTTGTGGATTACAAGGGCTCGGGAAAGGCCAAGCTCAAAACCGGAGACTTGGCCAATGGCATCAGCACTGCTACCGATTGCCAGCTTCCCGCCTACGCCCTGGCCGCAAAGAGGATCTTGCGGCCCTCTGAAATTTCAAATATCAAGTCAGAGATCCCCATCCTCATGCACTATCTTTCCTACACCCTGTCGCCCTCCGACATGGTGAAGCAGTGCAAAAAACAGTGGATCGGCCTCGACGGAAGCCCGGGCGAGGCATGCGACCTCGTTACCGCCTTCACCGCCAGCGCCTTCGCCGCGTTGAACCGCTATGAACGCGGCGATTTCGCCGTTGCACCGAAGGCCTGCGAGTATTGCACCCTGAACGCCTGTTGCCGCCACGCCGCCAGCCTGCTTTCAACGGAAGCCCCCGAAAGCGGAGGTGACTCATGAGCCCCTGTCGCAATATCCGGTTTATCGCCTCGGCTGGAACCGGAAAAACCCACCAGGTGGTGAGTCTCTATCAGGCGCTGCTGTTCGGCCGACCCTACCCGGCCGATGACCGGGCACTTCCCGGAGTCAAGGCCGGTTCCATTTTTGACGGCGCGACCCGCCTGCCGCCGGACCGGATCCTCATGCTGACCTTCACCAAGAATGCCGCCGCCGAAATGCGGTCCCGCGTCACCGAAGCCATCGAACATGAACTGGCCACCGGAAATCCGGAGACCGAGGCCTTTTGCTGGAGCCTGCTGCGCCAGCTTTCCAATGCCACCCTCTCGACCATTCATTCCTTTGCCCAGCAGCTCCTGTCGTCCAACACCCTGCTGCTTGGCCTTTCGCCGGATCTAACCATCCTGGAGGAGTCAGAAGCGGAGGATCTCCGAACGGACATCATCACAGCCGTCCTGAAGACCGCCCTGACCAGCGCCGATGCCGGTTACTCCGCGGATGTGGAATGCCTGTGCGACGGCCGCGGCTTCCCGGGAATGGAGGAGGGCCTCGTCAGAGTTCTCCGATTGGGCGCCGCCTGGGGCCTGGATCTAGTACAGTCCACCCCAGCCTCCCTCGTGACGCCGCCCATCCCGCCCTGTCCCGAAGACCTGGCTGCCATTTTTGAAAAAGTTGAATCCGCCTCCTGGCAGAAAAGTAAAAAACTGCATGAGGTGCTTGATGCGCTCAAGGATTCCATCAGGCGGATACACGCTGTAGTAACCGGCGTCTCGCCGGTACAGGCGCCTGAAGATGCCGCCGGGGACGGCGGCTACTACAGCACACTGATCGCGGAAGAGGCTGTCAAAATTCGCAAGATCAGCAAGGGAAACTGGGGGCAAAAAGAGGATATCAAGGCCTTGAAAATCGAGATCGAAGCCGCCCTCGACTCTCTTGCCGCCTATCCGGACCGTGTCCACGCCACCCGCCTCCTGATTTCCTTCCTCACCCTGGCACAGGATTGCGCCCGCCAGATCCAGGCCTGCAAACGCGCCCAGGGCGTTTTGGATTTCGATGACCTCCTGTTCACGACCCGGGACCTGATCCGGGCGCGACCCACCTGTGTTCCTGGATTTGAGGTCATCATCGTGGACGAGGCCCAGGATAATTCGCGCCTTCAAAACGAGCTGATCCGCCTCGTCCAGGAGGCCTCCGGAGCCAGCATGGTCATGTGCGGCGATACCAAGCAGACCATCTACGGCTGGCGGGGCGCGGATGCCGAGGGGCTTTCCCGGTTTGCCGAAACCCTGCACCTGGATGCCGTTCCGCTCCGGACCAGTTACCGGAGCCAGAAGGGAATCCTGGACTGGATCAATGATATCTTCGCTGGAGTCGTTCTCGGCGTGGATCGGTACGGCGAGAATGAAACGCTCTCCCCTTGTCCCCGTGCTAAAGCTCTGGAGGGCCCGTCCGTGGAACTCCTCATTCCGGAATGGGAATGGGGACCGAAACCGGATGACTCCATTTCAACCGGAAATAAAGAACCCAAATTGCGACTGACTCTGACACCCAAGGATGTGCGGGCTCTGGCCGTGAGCCATCCCGGCAATCCCGCCTGGGAGGCCGCCGCAGAGCAGACCGAACAGGCCATCGCGATGGAAGCCCGCGCCGTGGCGCGCCGTATCAGGCTCCTCACCACCCCCGGCGCAGGAACGCCATGGCATCCCGCCCAGATCTGGAATGCGGCGCGGGGCGAGTGGATCGCGGCGCCCGCCAAACCCTATCAGTTCCGAGACATCCTGATCCTCCTGCGTGCCAGTACCCGGCAGGAACTCTATGAACAGGCGCTCCAGGAAGAAGGCATCCCTTTCACCACCGACGGAAAGGGCCGCGGGTTTTTCGCGCGTCAGGAAACGCTGGATGTTGCCAACCTGCTCTCCTGGCTCGCTTTTCCAAACGACCGCCTCGCCTTTCTGGGTTTGCTGCGGTCCCCGTTTGTCGCGCTATCCGACAATGCCGTGGCCACGCTGGGAACCAACCTCCAGGATCTGGAATTTGAAATTTCAAATCCCTTCCTGTCACGGCTTCGCGCTCTGGCGGGACGCATCAGTGCCGTTGATCTCGTGCGGGAGGCGATCCGGTTGACCGGCTATGACGCCATCCTGGCCGGCACCTTCCACGGCGTCCAGCGCCTGGCCAATCTCCAGAAACTGCTGAGCTGGATCCAGGCGCGTGAGCGCGACGAGACCCTGAACCTTCAGGAAACAGCCAGGCGCCTGGCGGGGGAAATCACCCGGGGACGGGAAGCCCCGGATGCCGCCGTGCTGGATCCGGACGATGATTCCGTCCGCATCAACACGGTTCATGCCGCCAAGGGACTGTCCAGCCCGGTCGTCATCCTTCCAGATCTACGCCGCTTACCCCAGTCCGACCGCGACTGGGTTCTGGTCACCCGTGATGAAACCGGCGAGGCCCGGGGCGTGGCGGGAAAAGTGAAGGTGTACGCCGACGATGACGCCGGGGACCTTGAAAGCGCGCTCTACCCGGCGGCCTCGGACGAAAACAAGGAAGCCCGCGACCAGGAATCGCGGCGCCTGTTTTATGTCGCCTGCACCCGCGCCCGGGATCTGTTGATTCTCTCCGGCGAAAATCCAAGCAATGGAAGCCAGGACGCCTGGCGCTCCTGGATCAACCAGCATCTGATTCAACGCAACTTCGACACCGCGCTTCTCAGGGTTCGTCCGTATGGCGAAGTGGAAAAAGCCTGGCGAAAGATCGCCACGCCGACTCTCGATCGGGAAATCCCGACACCGGGTGACTTCATGGCTGTCGGCAACGGGAGTCCGGCGGTTTCCGGAAAAGAACGATACCGTTACCCGGTGACTGCGCTGATTCATTCTGATCTGACAGCACCCTCACCCCAACCCTCTCCCCTGAAGGGAGAGGGAGTCCTGGCACATCGCCTGTCGCTTGCCTCACTCACCGTCGCGCCAACCGGACGGGACGAGGGTGAAGCTTCCGAGCCGACATTGGATCGATCGCAACAAGGCACCCTGGCTCACCGGATTCTGGAAACGCTGGACTACGCCTCTCCCGTTCCCCTCGCCACCCAGATCGAACAGTCGCCGGACTGGGGTGACGCCTCGGCGGCCGAGCGTGAAAAAATCCGGCCTCAAATCGAAAACGCGGCCCGGTTTTTGTCGCTTGAGCTGGCGGAGGTACACCCGGGAAACATTATCCGCGAACTTCCCTTCGCCGCGCGGTTCACCCATGACCACGCCGAACTGATTGTGGATGGCAAGGTTGACCTGCTGTTCCTGAAAAACGGCATCTGGCATATTCTGGATTACAAATTCTCAGACCTCGATGCCGATCGCCTTAAAGCCCGCTACGCTTTGCAGCTGGCGGTCTACCGGGACGCGCTTTCTGCGCCGACCGATGATCCAACACTCCGGACTCCGCGTTTTGACACGTCTGAAACCCGGGCCGCTCCTTTCAAACTGATTCTTCTGGGAATTCCCGGGCGAGGTGATTCCGCAAAGCTTGTGGTGGAGGGCGAACCCTTTGAAAATGTTCCCGCCCGGCTGATCGCTGCCGCACGAGTCCTGTCGGCTTAAAGTCCGAAAAACTTCCGGATCCGGGCGGCGAGGGCCACATGGGTTGCCGGGGCCATCCCCGAACTGGACAGAGCGGCCATTTTCTCCTGCCGGTCCGATAGTCGTGTTTCAAGAATAACAGCCAGCTTTCCGGCCAGTTCCCCATTCGACTTCAGCACCCCGGCAAAGTCATCCTTCGAGATACAGACCACTTCGACATCCGTCTCGGCCACAACCGTCCCCGAACGGGGCTCACCGGTCAGAAGGGACATTTCGCCGAAGAAGGCACGCGCGCCAAGCTGGGCCACGGTCATTGGTCTGCCGTCACCACCGGCCACCTGAACGGCCACGCGCCCGCGACTGATAATGTAAAAGGATTCCCCAGCCTCACCCTGGCGACACAGCTTCTCGCCGGCGGCAAACAGTTGAAGCGTTTCGCGCTCAACCAAACCTTCCAATTCCACCGGGGACAGGGATTGAAACAGGTCTACCCCCATGAGAAGTTTCCGGATGGATTCACGGACAACGCTCGTTCCACTTGCTGATCCACCACTGCATCCCGTTCCCGGCAATCCTGAATCGGATAGGGAATCGAAATACCCTCCCGTCGGAATGCATACCAGAGACGATCCATGATCCCGCTCTGGATCGGGTCCTGCCGGGGAAAATCGGCGATAAAGAACTTGATGGTGAAGTTGACCGAAAAATCGCCGTACCCAGTCAGAAAAACAGAAGGGGCGGGTTCCGCGCACACCTCGGGACACTCGGCCAGAACATTCAGAACAACCTGCCTCACCTTATTCGGCGGCGTGTCATAGCTTACGCCAATAGCCTGATAGCAACCATGATTTCGAGTCGGCCGCGAAAAATTAACAATGGGCTCTCTGGCAATCGAGGAATTCGGGATCACAATATAGTCATCCGCCTTGGTTCGGAGCCGCGTGGCGCGCCATGTGGTGTCGACCACCACGCCGGTATGACTACCCACCGTCACCCAGTCCCCGATCTGAAACGGCCGTTCCGTATTCAGGGCTAATCCGGAAATGAGGTTGCCCAGTGTATCCTGGGTCGCATTCCCGACAATGTATCCCACCACGAGGGA
>CAIZMS010000189.1 GCA_903934155.1 uncultured bacterium
CGCGAATCTTCTCCCCCCCAGGCCCCCCATCATCTCCGCATTCTGCCCACCGCTGGCCGCCATCCGGCCATGGGGCCCCCGCCTTGCGTGCCGCACCGCGCCTGTTATTCCCTGAACGAAACTCCGCGAAATTCAGCGTAATCTGTTGCGAATCAACAGCTTTCGGCGAAAATGCATTTGCATGGGTTTCCCCTCATTTAAGTGAAAAACCCCAGCAAATCGAATGGTCTATTGCGAAAATACCCCTGTTTCTACCCGCTTTTTGCTCCAATTCCATCCATAATTTCCAGCCGCCCATCGCCGCTAACATCCGTTACATACGCTTCTTTTTGACCTACGCACGTACGCGCGCGTGAGATGAACCCTGCCGGGTTGAGAGAGGGTTGAGAGAGAGGGGAATATTATTGCCCCTGATATAGCCAGAGAGTTTGAAAAGTGCGTATGTAACGTATGTGCCGGGAGCCGCCGGAACCGAGATCATGGGGCTGGACGCCTGGCCGGTGATCAAGAGTTTTTGGAATTCCGACGTCCTCAAACATGGGTGACAAAAATGGAAACGTTATCCTATGCCGTTATCCATACGCTTTCGCGCGAAGGGAAAATGCTCAGAATAGTCAATGTTTACAATGGTTTGGTGAAAATGGCGGAGAGGGTGGGATTTGAACCCACGGTACCTTGCGGTACACAGCATTTCCAGTGCTGCGCCTTAGACCACTCGGCCACCTCTCCATGGAAGAATGCAAAATGCAGGCCGGAACCTTACGAAATGGCATGGCCTAATGGCAAGGTGATACTGCGCGGTCCTGTTGTGACAGTGGCAAGTCTCTTTGCGGATGTCACCTGGCCTATCCCCGATTGACGGGATTCGCTGGATGGTGCCGGACTCCGTCCGGTGAGGAACACGAATAATCTTCGATCATGATCTCTCTGGCGGCAGGCTTGAGAGCCAATAGCTTTTCGGAAAGCTGTTCCAGGAGTTTGATACGCTCCTTGATCGCGTCCTTGTAGGCGAAGGCCCGCGTATGGTTCAGCTCGACCTGGCTACTCCGCCATTCCTTCTTGACCAGAAAATCAAATTCCTGAAGTTCTGCATCGGTTAATTCGAGTGTTCGATTCATACCCGCTCCTTTCACGTCTTCAAGGTCAACACAAAGGAACTCTATCAATTGAAATGATTGCATGTCGAGGCGCGGGGTGAGAGTATTTGTCGGTGCTCAGGGTGGGCATTTCAACTCAGACTATGAAGGGATGATGTCATGATTAAAGTCGCTATTGTCGGGGCGGCAGGCCGGATGGGCCAGGCGCTGGTGCGGTGTTCGAAACTTGTAACCGGGATGCGGGTCGTTGCCGCCGTCGATACGGCGGCCTGTCCGCTGTGCGGCAAGGATAGCGGCCTGATCGCGGGAATCGGTGAAAATGGAATCACCATCACCCATGACCTCACCGCCGCCGTGAAGGATGCCGATATCCTGATTGATTTCAGTTTCCACGAGAATGTGCCCGTCACGGTCGCGCTGGCCACCCAGCACAAAAAGGGTGTGGTGATTGGCACCACCGGACTCAATCCCGAGGAACGAGCCGCCGTGGATAAGGCCGCCAAGGCCATCCCCATTGTCTGGGCCCCCAACATGAGCGTCGGGGTCAACCTGCTCTTCTCCCTCGTCGAACAGGCGGCCAAAGCGCTCGGCTTGGACTACGATGTCGAAATCACTGAAGCGCATCACAAATTCAAAAAGGACGCCCCTAGCGGAACCGCGTTACGTCTGGGTGAAAAGGTGGCTCAGGGCCGCAATCAGAACTTCCGCGATGTAGCCGTATTCGGGCGTGAAGGACTCGGCGGAGAACGACCCCGGGGCGAGATCGGCATCCATGCCCTTCGCGCAGCCGACATTGTCGGAGACCACACCGTCCTCTTCGCCACCGAGGGCGAACGCGTCGAACTCA
>CAIZMS010000190.1 GCA_903934155.1 uncultured bacterium
GTCTACATTGGCCATCCGGATGATCCCGCCTTTTCTAATCAGCACACCGACAGCAAATCATACGCCTGGATTATGGGTATGGAGGCGCGGGATGATGGGCTGGCACTGATCCCGAAATGGAGTAAGCCGGGCGAGGAGATTGTCTCGAATGCCCACTACAAGTTTTTCTCGCCGCGCTGGGCTTGCAAGCCGATTGGCCAAGAGAACGGCAAGGCCATCCTGGCGCCGATCCGCCTCATTTCGGTCGGGCTCACCAATATGCCCCAGATCGCCGGGATCCCGCCGCTGGCAAATGAAACAATTACCGAGGGCGCAGTGCCTCCGGATAAACCCAAGGAGACTGGTATGGAACTGTTGAAGAAGTTGTTGGCGTTGTTGGGCCTGGCGGAAACCTGCACGGAAGAGGATTGCCTGGCGGAGATTGGAAAGATGAAGACGGGCATGGAAGCCGCGACCACCGAGGCGAAGCAGGCCAAGACTGACCTGGCTAATTCGCAGACAGCGTTCCAGACGGAACGCGGCGCTCGGATTGAACTATTGATCTCCAATGCCGTGTCTTCCGGGATCCTGACGCCGGCCCAGAAGGAACAGTGGCAGAAGGACATGATGGAGAATTTCACGGAAAAAACCGTTGAACTGTCGAACATGAAGCCTGTGGTTCATGTCGCATCGGTCACTAAAGACCTGGGCAGCCGGAAGGTTGAAACCCAGAGCAACCGCGACCGCGTGTTGACGCTGGTCAATGAGCGTATGGATAAGAATGGCGAGGATTATGAGACGGCTTTCGCCGCCGTCAGAAAGGAGAATCAGGGGCTTTTCGATGTGATGAAACAGCCCACCAAGCCCACGAAGTAATCCCGTTCGTTCTGTTCTGTTGATGTTGTTACGAAACTAGAAACCAAAATAAGAGGAGTCGAAATCATGAAGATGCTGATTGAAATGGTCCGGAGAATTACCGGAATGAAGATGGTCATCTGCTGCAATATCGCCGAGGGCGTGCATGGGGATGGCTGCATCTCGAAACTGACCGATGCCGCACTGGCCGTGCGTAACGTCCTGGTCAAGATTGGAACCGACATCTCCCACGTCGCCGTCACCACGGCCGGCACGGAGATCCCGCTGGGTGTCGTCAATGACGAAGCCTCTGCGGCCGAAGATACCGTCAACGTCCAATTACTCGGCGCAAAGCAGGGAACGGTTCTGATGGTGGCGTCTGCCCCCATTACCGCCGGTGATCTACTGCAAGCGGCTGGCAGTGGCAAGGTTGCCACATTGGGCACGGGCGGAAATGGAACGTATTACATCGTCGGTCGGGCGCTGAATGCCGCCGCCGCTGATGGCGACCTGGTCGAGGTCGCGCACTGTGTCCCCGTCCAGCGGGTTGTCTCGGGCTGATTGAAATCCCCTGCGCGTGCGGGGGTAAGTTTTAAAAATCGAAGTTAAGGAGCATATCGTGAAAGACAGAATTTTCAGTAACATGATCGTCGAAATGATCGCGGCCGATGGCGGCAGCGTGGCGCCCGGAATGATTGTGGCCTCGAATGAGAGCCGCTTTACCGAGCAGTTCTTCAGCGAACCCCTGACCACGTTTGCGGTCGGGTTCCGGGATCCCAACGACATCCAGGCGATGTTGGAGTTCGTCGCGCCGGTTGTGCGCGTCGGCAAGCGCTTCGAGTTCAAGAAGGCGGAAAGCGATCAGGAGTTCCTGAGCGAATCCGATGATGTCCGGGCCATTGGAGCGGATTTCAAGCGCGTTGAGTACAGCGGTACCAGCGTCTCTTCCCGGGTGCTCAACAAGGGTCTGACGATCCGTGTTGACCTGGACCAGGTTGAAGGGCAGCCGAACTGGCGCGAAGTGACCGTTGGCCGGCTGATGCGCCGCATCTTCCGCAACGAGTTCCGCCGGGCCGTCACGGGATTGGCCGGAGCCGGTGTCAATACCGCCAAAACCTGGGATACGTCAACACCCAAGGATCCGGATGGTGATTTGCTCACCGTCCTGGTTGCGGGCGCGGCCAAGTCGGGTATCTACCCGAACCGCGTGCTGTTCGGGCAGACGGCCTCGGCCAAGCGGATCCTCACGCTCCGGAGCCAGAACCTGGCCGGGCAGTCGGTCAGTTCCACGCTGACCCCTCAGCAGCTCGCCGACTTCCTCGGTGTGGCCGAAATCCGCACGTCCCGGGAACGCTATACCACGGCGGCCCAGACCAAGACCGAAATCGTGAACAACCTGGTGATCGCGTTCTTCGCGGAAGCCGGGATGTCCACCGAGGACGCCTCGAACATCAAGCGCTTTGTGGCCCCCTGCGAAGGTGGCGGCGATGTGCGCGTGTACGAGCAGCAGGTCAGCGCCAAGCTGATTGACATCACGGTCGAGCACAACTCGAA
>CAIZMS010000191.1 GCA_903934155.1 uncultured bacterium
CAACATTGCGGCAGGTGAGCGTCCGAGGAACCGTGGCCGAGGGCACCATCATGATTTCCCGGATCAACCAGTTTGAGAAGCTTTATTTTGAGCCGAGTGGGCATGTGGTCTGTTTCCAGTACAAGGATCGGCCCGGTGTAGTCGGTCATGTGGGGGCGGCCCTGGCGGATGCCAGTCTGAACATCGAGGATGTCCGGCACTCGCATCATCCCCAGACCGACCAGTCCATGGCCATCTTCAGGCTCAATGCTCCAGCTCCGGCGGCTGTGATCCAGAAGATTTCCCGTGAAATCAAGGCCGTCATGGCCTTCGGCGCCACCCTCTAACTCTCCGTGGTAAATCTTCTACTCTGCTTCGGGGAAGAGCATGGCATTGCTGAATTCGAGGTGAAAGTCGGGGTCGAGCGACAGGTCGACATGGCGGACCTGTTTGACCAAGCGGGCGGCGTAGTTCTTTTCCCGCGTTGAGAGCAGGACGCGCTTCGCGCCGAAGGATGATGTATTGCCCACGAACCGGATTTTATCGCAGGGGATGGGCGGCAACATTCCGATGCGGCGGGCATGATTCCGCCGGATGAAATTGCCGAAACCGCCCGCCAGCAGGATGGCTCCGAGCTGGGATGCCTCAAGTCCCGCCATTTTCAGGAGAATGTTGATTCCGGCTCGTATGGCGGCATTGGCCAGCTGAAGTTCCCGGATGTCGCGTTGATAAAGGAAAATCGGTGAGCCGGTGGCCGATTCTGTTTTGGGGACGAGTAGAAAATGAGTTTCCCCCTTGTCCTCCACCAGCCGCGCGCGAAGCGCGGAGGGGAGTGTTGCCGGAACCTCATTGGGAGGTAATATCCGGCCGGTTACATCCAGAATACCTACCCGCAGAAGCTCTGCCGCGATGTCAATCAGGCCCGTTCCGCAGAGTCCGGCAGGCTTTTTGTTTCCAATAACATTGAGTTGGACATCCCCGTCGAGGATGATTTTTTCGATGGCTCCGCTCGTCGCCCTCATTCCGTTGGTGATGCGGGCTCCTTCAAAGGCGGGGCCCGCCGCTACGGAGGTGGCCAGGAGAAGTTGTCCGTGTTTCAGGACGATTTCCCCGTTGGTTCCGATATCCACCAGCAGGGTGGGTTCTGTGGTGCGGTCGAGCCGGGTGGCGACAATTCCGGCGGTGGTATCGCCCCCAACAAATCCCCCGAGTTGCGGGAAAACATAGACCTTGGCGCAGGGATGGATGTGGATCGACAGATCCAGGGCGGTGAATTCGAGAGCGTCCCGGAAGGCCGGAGTAAAGGGGAGTTCCCCCAGTGCCGAGGGATCAATGCCGCAGAGAATTTGCTGCATGGTGGTGTTCCCTGCGAAGACGGCCTCATAGATGGATAGGCGGCTGATGCGGGTTTTTCGTTCCAGTTCGTCAATGATTCGGTTGATCCCCTCCAGGACAGCCGACTGGAGTTGCGTCAGTCCACCTTTTTCGGCCCGGCATTTCTGGATGCGGGAGATGACATCATCCCCGAAGGAGGTTTGTGGATTGACCCGGGCGGCGACCGCCACATCGGTTCCTGTCAGGAGATCCACCAGAGTTCCGACCAGGGTGGTGCTGCCAATGTCGAAGGCAATCCCATAGCAGGCGGAGGAGGTGTCGCCGGGTTCCAGGGCGATTACATCCCGGTCTGCTTGGACGACAGTCAGCTGGCCGTTTGCGGAACGCAGGACTCCCGGCAGGGATTTGAGTGCGAAAAGGGTCAGTGGCGCCGAGATTCCTGACGTCTGCAGGCGCTCGAGGTCGGAGCGGGTTTCGTGAGGGGAGGGGGGCGGTACCTGAATGACGGTTTTGCGAACACGCGGATCGACTTCGCGCTTATCACCGGTGTCGCCGGTGAGGATTTGCTGATGGGTCTGAAACAGTGAGTTTTCCGGGATTTCGATGGTGATCGGGCCAGTGATGCGGGCGAAACACGCCAGGCGGGCTCCTTCATCGGTGCGAATTTTCCCAAGGGCCGCGAGTTCCTGTTCAGTAGCTGGGCAGGTTCCGCTTCGGATCAGGATGACACATTTGGCGCATTTCCCCGTTCCGCCGCAGGGGGTGTGAATGATAAATCCGGCCAGGGCGGCGGCCTCAAGAATGACGGTTCCGGGCAGGGCGTGAACGATCCGTCCGGAGGGCTGAAAGACGATTTTAACTTCCTTGCTCATGGGCCGCGGCTTTTGAGGGAGGCTTTCATCAGCCACTGGCCGCGTTCAAATCCCTGCCCCTCGACGGGTTTGGCGTAGGAAACCTTGTCATCAACCTGGATAATCCTGACGGTTCCGATTTTGGTTCCTGGGACGAAGGTCAGGATGTCGCCGGTGGTGGGGTCGGTTACCGGTTCAGCCGGGCCCCTGACCGTGTATTCGGTGTCGGCCCGGAAGTCCCGGTCTTTCCCGCCGTTGACGAGGAGAATGCCATTCCGGAGGCAGCTCACCATGGGGCGCCACCGGGTTTCAGGCATATCCCGGCTCAGTTGCTTGACTCCGCCATAGATGGCGCGGGCGGTGGCCTTGCCCAGCGGAGTCTCGAAAAAAATATCCCCGCCGAACGAAACGCCCTCGTAGGAGGCCTTGACGAAGGCCTCGCTGGTTCGGACGATACCCGCGCTTTGGACGGCACTCAGGATTTGGCCGGTCTCCACATCCACAAGGGTGAGGGTGAGCGCCACGCGCGCGGTATGGCTGCGGCCAAGCAGGAAAAGGGTGCGGAGAAAGGAGAGGGAGAAACTGCTCCCGCCTGTATGGGAGAAATCATTTACCACACCGCGGATCAGGTATTGCGCGTTTTTCATGCGGCCGGGTTGGGTTTTTCCCTCCGGCCGGAAAAGTCCGCTCTGTTGGCGGCTCAACTCGCCTGATATTTTCTCAAAATGCTGTCGTTCAACAACAACGAAATTGCGCGACAGAACCAGTTCCGAAACCAGGAGATCGGCCATGCCGTCGCCCAGCTTCCATTGGCCGTCAAACCCGGCGCGGTTGTCGAAGGAGGTCACGGCCACTACCGGCGCATGCCGTTCTTCCGGGAGTGGAGGGATGGAGTCCACCAGGGTCATGTTGCATCCGGCGAACAGGAACCCGAGGGCAACACTCAATGTGACTTTTCCGGATGTTTTCATGGAAGTCATTATCTCTACACCAATCGGCCCGGGGAAAACAACTCATTTAACCCCGGGGACGAGTGTGGAAGGCGCATTTTATTAACCGTCTCATTATTGACTTATCATGATCAGGGTAGGGAGGCCTCTCCGAGGCCTCCGCGGACGGCTCGGAGAGCCGTCCCTACCCCAGAGTTCATGTCCGGTCAATTATGAGACCGTTCTTAACTTGATTGCATGGTTTTTCACGTGGTATACGGTTCACGTATTTGGAGGAAAAATGAAATCATCATTGATCGAGACGCTTGAGGGGCAATTTTCGGTTCCGCTTTCCCGCATGAGGAAAATCAGGAGTTTTGTGACGAAGGAAATGGATGCCGGGCTCGCCGGACGTAAAAGTTCGATTGCGATGCTGCCGGCTTATTGCGATGCCGCGAGCGGTCAGGAGCAGGGGGGGTATCTGGCTTTGGATCTCGGGGGTACCAACTTTAGGGTTATGCTCGTGGAGCTTCCCGGTTCCGGTAAGCCGCCCCGGGTTGTTGCCGAGGCCAAGTACCGGTTGACTCCCGGACAGATCACCGGATCCGGGGCCGCGCTTTTTGGCGTGATTGCCGGGTATCTCCGGAAATTTCTCAAGGAGCATGCGATCACGGCCGAAATCGCGCTGGGATATACCTTTAGTTTTCCGGTTCGGCTTCTGGGAATTGACGAGGGTATTCTCATGAAGTGGACCAAGGATTTTTCGGCTACCGGCGTCGTGGGTCGGAAAGTCGTGGCGATTCAGCGCCAGGCGCTTATCCGGAAAAATGTTCGCACCGTGAAAATTGTCGCCCTGGCCAATGATACCGTGGGTACGCTTCAGGCCCAGGCTGTTCTGGATCCGGACTGCGGGATGGGTGTTATTCTGGGAACCGGATTCAACATTGCCGTGCGTGTGGCCAGTCGGCGGATCAGGAAAGAGACCGGCACCTATCGCGGCAAGAGCATGATCATCAATATGGAGACCGGGAATTTTAATAAAGTCCTGCCTCGAAACTCCTATGACCAGCGGGTGGATAAGGATTCTGGCAATGTGGCACACCAGTTTGCCGAAAAAATGATTGCCGGGAAATACCTGCCGCAACTGGTCAGGTTGCTGGTGCTAGATTTGATCCGGAAGGGTCAATATTTTGATGGCCATGTGCCGACGGTGTTCCGCGACAAGGAGTCGTTTCAAGGTTGGCATATGGATGTATTCGAGGCCGGGTCCCGGGAGGCGGTTCAGAAGCTTTCGCAGGAATTGTTTGGCAGGGATCTGGCTCCATCGGAGCGGCGGATGATGGCCCGGGTATGCCGGATGGTTTCCCGGCGTTCCGCCCGCATCGCGGCCTCGTTGATTGTTGGCGCGTTGACCCGGTTGGAGCGTCGCTCGAAGCAGCGGGTGGTCGTGGCGGTGGACGGCTCGCTTTTCGAGAAATATCCGGGGTATCACCGGGTGCTGACGATGGCGATCCGGGAGTTGGTCGGTCCGTCTGGCAAAGACATCTCTTTGAAATTAACCAAGGATGGTTCAGGGATCGGCGCCGCCGTCATTGCCGCTGTGGTGCGGCAGGGATCTCAAAATTAACTCATTGCGCTTGACTCGCTTAATGAATTTTCATAATGCTTCGCTGCGTTGTCTGGTTGGTTTGCAGTTGGATTAGTGAATAAAAATAGTCCGGTTTTAGTGCGGGTTAATCACAAGGAGGTTTGCGATGATAGCAAAGTGGGTTCGATTCTCGATTCTGGCGATGGTCTTGTGTTTAGGAATGATCACCACGATTCAGGCGCAACAGGTGAAGCCTGCGGCGGTCGTGCCCGCAGCCCCTGCCATGGATAAGGCCGTTCCGGTTGAGGCCGAATGGAGTAATCCGCTTCCTCCTGGACGGTTGAATTTAGGGCTCCACTTTGGTGACCAGCAGACGGAGACCTTTGGCGACATTCTGGCGCCGATTATCCAGTTCAAGTCCGGCCTGATGTTTATCAATCCGCGCGGGACCTGGAACGACAGCGACGGCCAGGAATTCAACCTGGGGTTGGGCTATCGCCACCTGTTCCCGGAGCGCAACATCATCATCGGCGGGAATCTTTTTTATGATCTCCGGAATACCTCCCTGGACAATACCTTCAACCAGTTCGGGTGCGGGTTGGAATTCTTGAGCACCTGGGTGGATGCCCGCGTGAACGCGTATTTGCCAGAGACGGGGAAGAAGACCGCAGACCAATACGCTACCGCGACATCGAAAACGCAGGAGCAGGAAAGTTATTGGTATGCGCCCACGGGGCAGGGGCATTTGATTACTCAGTATGGCTATGATGTCACCTCCACCTATGATGTGAAGACGTTGCAGCATTATCAGATTTCAGAGCAGGCCATGGACGGGTTTGACGGTGAAATCGGCGTCTTGCTTCCGATTCCGATCGTCAATGACTTTGCGGATGTCAAAGTGTTTGGGGGGTATTACAATTACAATGCCCACTACGGCGATGATATCACCGGCATGAAGGGGCGCCTGGAGATCAAGCCGATGCCCTCCCTTTATCTGGATGCGGCCTGGTTTGAGGATCGGGCGCTTCTGGGGTCGAAGTATTCGGTGGGGGCCCGCATCTCGGTTCCCTTTGACTTAGCGAGCCTGAGCCGTGGCAAGAATCCGTTTGCCGGGGCCCTGGATGGATTCAAGCCCGGAACCGTGAAGCCGCCCTTTGCCTCCCGCATGACGGAGTTGGTGGTTCGTGATCTTCATATTCGAAGCGATATGTCCGATCCCGTGGAAATTCTGTCGGATCGTCGGATCCTGGAGAAGAAACAGACGAGCCTCGATCGGAAGGATTTTAATCTGGTTTTGGCTTATGGCGTGACGTTTGTGGATGATGACAACCGCAGCGGAGTGGAGGATGGTTCGTGGGAGAATCCCTATCGCCAGATTAACACCGGTGTCCAGAATGCGATTGGGACGATGGTGTATGTGCGGGATGCGGCCCAGCAGTACTATGAGAACGTGGTGTTGCGGGATGGCCTGATGTTGTGGGGCAGCGGTGCCCCGATCTACGGACAGGGAAGCCGGTTCCTCGGTGGAATTTATCCCGTCTTGAATGGCATGGGAACGGGGCCTGCGATCACGCTGGCCAACAATGTGGAGGTGGCCGGGTTCCAGATTACCCAGCCGTATTCCATGTGGCAAGCCGATGGCGCTCCGTCGAAGGAGCGCGTCGCTGTGGCTGGCATCTACGGCAATAATGTCTCCGGTTTTAGCGTTCATGATAACATCATCAGCGGCGGTGCGGTTGGCATCTACGGAAGGGATGTCACCAGTTTCAGCATTCACAACAATATCATTAACGGCGCAGGTATGTGGGCGGGAATTGCGATCCACTCCTTTGATAGGCCTTCGCTCATCGCTAATATTTCAGACAACCGGATTGAGGGTACGCGGTGGAACGGGATTGAAGTGGATTCCTACAGTACGTCTCATGAGACTACGCCGCAGGAGGGGCAACCCTCAATTGACACGGTAGTCGATCTGACCTTGGCCAACAACATTGTTACGGGGGCGGGCGGAAGTGGCCTTTCCATCAGTGCGGAGGGGAGTGATACCTTCATTGCGCGGGTGTCAGGTATTTATTCGGGAAATGCACGGAACGGAGTCGATATTGACGCCAATCATAACCGCCAGGCGGTGGCCTTGTTTGTGGATACGGAGGCCAACGGGAATGGAGAGAATGGTATTTATGTTCGTATGACCGAGAATGAAATGGCGGGCGCTCTCTTTGCTTCCCACGCCGATCTGGATCGGGTGGATCAACTTCTGAATGCCGTGGGCGAGGCGATTCCTTTTCTTTCCCTGGACGGGCTCGGGGTGGGGGATCTGTTGGGCGTGAAGGAGTTGTATCGTGCCGGAGGAACCATGCAGGCCAATGGGAATGGTGGAAGCGGGATCTATTTGGAGCAGGGATCCTATGGGTTTAATCTGGCGGGCTTTATCGGGGTTCAAGCTAATGGGAATGGGTGGAACAGCGATCCCAAGATCGATTTCGCAGGCTCTGGCATTGTAGTTGATCAGAGTCCTTATGATTCCTTTGTTGACCCCTATGCCTTCCTTTCCGTAGCGGCCATCGTTCGGAGTGAGGCGAACGGGAACTTGGGGTCGGGGATGAGGATTAATTCGGAAGCCGACTTTTTGGCGTTGAATGCGTTCGTAGATGTCCGGGCCAACGACAACAAGGAGTTTGGTGTTTTTTCCAGAACCTGGGCTACAAACGGGTTCGCCGCATCCGTGATGCTGGCCAGTGATCCGTTGTTAAGCCTGGCGCAGAATCTGGGTCAGATGGATACCAGTTATATCCCGACATTTGGTCGGAATGAGGCCAATCGCAACGGGGCAAGCGGCATCGCAATGAGTGTTAACGGTTATGACCTGGCGCTGGGTCTGGTTCTTGATGCGCAAGCCAATAACAACGGCTTAAATGATTTCTATAAGGGTTACTCTTTTGGGGACGGTATTGAGGTGGATGTGAACAGTCAGGATGGGGCGGCGATTGGCATTGTGGGTTCCACTGAGTATTTGATGGAACTCGTAGGAACTGTTTTGGCGGGGTTAGATATTCCGCTGGATCTGTCACAGGTTCGGACGGTCGGTCCCGTACAGGCGAACGACAACGCCGGCAATGGTGTTTCGGTTGATGTCACGAGCACATATGGTAGCTCTCTGGTTGGTATTCTCGGGGTTGAAGCCTTGCGTAACGGCTTTGGATGGGACAAAAAAACGTCCGCGGGATCAGGGATCTTCTTGAGCGCCCATGCCAATAACGGGGGGGATGCCATGGCCGGATTGGCGTATGTCAATGCCTCTAGAAACTATGGGGATGGTATTCGCGGTATTGTGACGGCGACATCACCGAATCCGGGTGAGGCGGGCGAGGCTATGCTGGGTGGAATCAACATTGTGGCCGACGGCAATGAGAGCTCTGGCTTGAGTTTGGATATCAGGAGTGATTCCCTCCAATCTTCCTATCTGGTTCTGGCGGGCGTTGAAGCCAGTGGGAACATTCATGGGTCGGGGATTGAGGCCGGGTTGGGCGGCGAGGGTGTGGCAATGGCCGCCTTGACGGATATCCAGGCGAATGGAAATGGAAATGACGGCATTTCCATTCAAACCAAATGCGCTTCACTGTCAGGCGGGAACAGCCATGTCTGGATCTCGGAGACGGCCATCCAGGATATGAACAGTCATGGCGACGGAGGGTATGAAGCCCTCATTTCCATGCTTCCGTCTGGCTCCATTGAGGCCAATAACAATGGTGATTCCGGAATTCATATCAACGCGGGTAGCCAGAACAACAGCTTTGTGGATGTCGGGGATGTTGCTGCATCAGGAAACGTACTCGGTTATGGAATCCTGGTTGAGTCCGACAGTACTGACGGACATGGCACTGTTAACCTTCATGACAACACAACCTCCAGCAATGGTGTGAATGGCCTCCGCGTGGTCTTGGATGCCTCCTCGGCCGGTACCATCGGGATTATGAACAATGTAGCGAATGGAAACGGGTCTGATGGGATCAGCATCGATACTTCTGTGGGCGGGTATTTGACCTTGTCGGGTCGTTCCAATGTTGCAAAAAACAATCTGGGCGATGGAATTGATATGGCGGTCGATGCCAGTGGCGGCGGCTCGTATGACTTCGGAACGGTAGCCGTTTCGGGAAATAATTCCATGACGGGCAATGCCGATGTCGGGATGCGCTGGGTGGATGAAAGTGGGGATGATGGTTCCCTTTCGGCCCAGAACAATTATTGGGGTGGGGAGCCGGATGTTGATGGGGATATTATTACGGATCCGTATCTGACGGATGATCCGAGTGTTCCCTGAGGGTTCAACCGGTTGTAGGTGACAATTAAGGGGATCCGTCGCAAGATGGATCCCCTTTCAATTAGGAGTGATAACGATGAAGAAACAGGGGCTGATGTGTTGGGTGGTGTCGTTCTGTATTGTTCCGCTGTCCCTTTATGCGGGATTGTTTGGGTGGATGGGGAAACAAGACAGCGTGGAGCCTTCCGAAGCGGTATCGACCAATGCCGTTAAACGGTTGCATCTCACGATTTCGGACAAGGCGGCCGAGAAGGAGTTGCTACAATTGACCGGCGTGAAACGGATTCTGTTTCAGGAGCGGCAGGTTTTGATGATGGTGCAGGACGAAAAACGAAGGGATCTGGGGAACTATGAGGCTGAATTCGAAAAATCCTTCGGCATCCTTCGGGATCGGAATTACCGGTATGATCCCAAAACCATGACTATTCTAGAGGAAGTTAGGAAAGCTTCAACGGTCACAAATGCCCCGGGTGTGGTAACGGAGTCTCGCGTGGTGAAGAAGCTTGAGTCGGAGTCGGATTCCCGAAAGTTTGCTTCGCTTGTAGCCGCCAAGCAGATTACCCAGGAGGATCTGGTTGTGCTGTCCCGGTTGGCTCGTGAAAAAGAGGCGGCCCTGGTGCGTGTTGAAAATTCCTTCAAGGAGAAATTCTCCATGTCCCGGGATCGGAACTATTGGTATGACCCCACAACCATGCGTCTCTATGAGATCGTCAAGCCTTCCTCAAAGGGTGTGATACAGTAAAGTGTAATGGCGCTTACTTAAGGGCTGTTTGGGATCGAAGACGGTTGGTGTACCGCCTTCAGGCGGCTCAAAGGAGGCCGGCTAAAGCCAGTACACCAGCGTCGAGACCCTCGAACGCTGGCCTTTAGTAAGTGCCATTCCAGTAAAGTGATCCTCATCAGAATCCTTGCTCTTGAATCGTGGACTGACCATCTTGCATGTGGATATGGACGCTTTTTTTGCGGCCATTGAGGTGCTGGATCATCCGGAATGGACGGGGAAACCCCTGGTGGTTGGATCCCCGCGCGATCAGCGCGGTGTCGTCTCGACCTGTTCCTACGAGGCTCGAAAATTTGGCATTCACTCGGCCATGCCCTCCCGAACCGCTGGGAGACTCTGTCCTCATGCGATTTTTGTGGAGCCGCGGATGGGGCGCTATTCTGAAATCTCGGGCCAGATCATGACGGTCTTCGAGGAATTCACGCCGCTGGTTGAACCCTTGTCGCTGGATGAGGCATTTCTGGATGTCAACGGGGCCCTCCATATCTGGGGCGATGCCGTGGCGATTGCCCAGGAGCTCAAGACGCGTATCCGGTCGCGAATCGGTCTCACCGCTTCGGTCGGGGTGGCGTCCAACAAGTTTCTGGCCAAGATTGCGAGCGACATGAACAAACCGGATGGATTAACGGTGGTACCTCTGAGCGAGCCGGAAATCATGGCGTTTCTTGCGCCGATGCCGGTGACTAAGATATGGGGTGTGGGGAAGGTGTCGGCTGCTCGCCTGGATAAGGCCGGGATCCATCTCATTGGCCAGCTTCAGGCGCTTTCGCCTGCCATGATGGAGTCGCTATTTGGGAGTGCCGGAGCCCGCGACATGGAAGACCTTGTGCGGGGCCGGGATGATCGCCCCGTGAACACGCATTGGGTGGAAAAAAGTATTTCCAACGAGCATACTTTTGACCGGGATGAGCCGGATCCTGATCGGGTGCGGCAGCGGTTACTGGAACTGGTTGAGGAAGTTGGCGGTCGGTTGCGGGGTGCCGGCAAACTGGCGCGTACCGCCCAGATCAAAGTCCGGTTTGGAGATTTTTCAACAATTACCCGCCAGATGTCATTTCCAGCCGCCATGGATACGGATCGCGATTTGATTCACGGCGCCTTTACCCTTTTCGACCGGGAGCGGATTGGACGTCCGATTCGCCTGATTGGCTATGGAGTCCACAATCTGATCACTCCGGAACAAGCCGCCCCGGTGCAACCGGATCTTTTCGCGGACACCTTCGCCGCGCCGGTGGATCGGCGGAACAAAAAGCTGGACCAGGCGGTGGATTCACTTCGAAAAACCTTCGGAAGCCATGCCCTCAAGCGCGGAGCCCCATCCCGCTCAGTTGGTTAGCGTAATGCGGTAGAAGAGTTGCGCGGTTCCCGGAGGGATGGCCAGTTCGACTACATTCGTGGGCGGGGTACGGATCAGGATATTGGTCTGGGGCATCCAGGAGCCCGTGCTCAAGTTGGTTCGGGTCCAGATTTGATAGCCCGGCATGGGGTTTATCAGGCTGTTGGCGCTTAACCATCGAAGGCGTAGCCCGCTCGCCGAGGGTTCTCCGCCGACCAAGCGCAGGGTGGAGGCCGGGTCGCCGGGATGGGTTCCCGCCAGATATTCCTGCAGGGCGGTCATCCCGTCGCCATCCCGGTCTTCCTGTAACTCAAGTGTGTAGTTGGTGTTGGTGATGCCCTGTGAGGTGAACCAAGCCACCGGAATGCCATTGGTCAGGACGGGTAGTCCGGCGATTTCCAGAGTGGGGTCGCCGAGTAGATTGTACTGTTCAAAGTATCGCTTGGTGACGGAGGTAGCGGTTCCGTAAATTCCTAGATAGAGTTGTTTTGCGCGCCAGAGTGCGGTCCCCAGTGTTGGCTGACTCTCGTCAAAAAGAGCTTTAATAATCGATTTTTCAAGCGTGTCGTCCTCACCCCAGTAACTGGTGACACTGGAGGCCAGGATGGCGGAGGCACCCTTGGAGGCGGCCCTCAGCCAGGTTTCTGCAAAGCATTCACTGAGGCTGAATTGCCCGGTGAGACAGGCGAAACTGCAGATGATGGGATAATGAGCGGCATTGGTGAGGCTGTTGATATCGCTTTGATAGAAGACCGGGCCATCTGCCCAGTAGGTCTTATCCCCATGACCGGAGTAGATAAGGAAGACGCACCCTTTGTTGATGGCGTTTTTGACCTGTTGTGCAGTGGCACTGGCCGTATAAGAATAAAGTTTTCCCGAGGTGTAACCCAGGCGGTTGAAGGTGTTGGATATTACCGTATTATGGGTTCCTTCTGAGATCGTGTAATTGTCCTGGCTGGCCATGAAGGTGGCGCGCTTGACCCAGCTTTCAAGGGAAGCCTGCTCATGGCCCAGGGATTTTGCGATGACGGTGGAAAGTTGGTTGGTTGTGGACACACTGAACCGTCCCACCGGAAACTCAGGGACCCAGTCAGTCCCGCCATCCATGCATCCGTAATACAGGTCGGTTTCCGGATAGTAGAACGAGCTGTAGTTAAAGCAGGGGATTTGGGCGATATCCCCGACTAGGAGGAGGGCGTCCGGCCGGGTGGCGGAGTTAAGGTAGCGATTTTTCACAAAGGCTTGGATCGTGGAGGTGCTACGCCCCGTGCTGTTCGTGCCGAAACAATCCACAAGCCAGCCCCGGCTTGTTTTATGGGTGATGAAAGCCGCAAGCCCGTTGGTGAAATGATCGGGGGCGATGATGAGAAGTCGTTTCGGAGTGGCGGTCATGGAGTCAACGGCGAGTGGAGGATTCAGAACTGTCTCTGCCAGGCAGGCTGTTTCCCGGCTGGTCATGGCCAGTGCGGTAGCCGTGTTGAGTGTCTTGGTGAAGGTCACGGTGACAATAAGATTGGTATAGAGGGTAATATCCCCAGTGGAGGGGACGATGACGAAGGGGCAGATCTGAAGGGAAAGCAGGCGGCGCCCGAAAAGGATTCCGGCTTCGGTCACCGATACAGGCGAGGCGGGATAAGAGTCCGGGGATGAGTACAGCGTCGTGTCTTGTGCGAAGACCGCCGCTTCAACCGCTCCCGGAATTTTAGGGACGGGCGGCTGGACTGGCATGATTTGCGGAGTCAATCCCAAGGTGGAGAGGGAGGATGTTGCCCGCAAGCCCGTGAAGCCATAAGACACTTCCGCGTTATCCGGTGCCACGATAAGGCGACGGATCACCGGTAGGGCGGGTTTCCCGATTTCAGCTAAGAATCCCTCGCCGGGCAGGGTCAGTGTTGTGAACGGCCCGCTGGAACCTTCCCGGATGCCGGGAGTAAATCCCGGAACCGTGACGCGCACAGAGAGACCTGCGGTGTCACTGGTCAATATCTGAAGGGTGGCAGAGGCGGGGGACGGTGAAGCCAGAGCAACCCAAGGTTGTGCGACGGGTGCGGCGGCAAAAGCGGTTATTCCGCCAGTCATCGCCCAGTACCCGGCGCTCACTATCCAGCACTTGAGTTTGTTTAGTCGCGCCATATCTTGACCTGATCCATAAGCCGGTTCAGGATTTCGGCTTCCGGCACGGTCGTCAGAAAGGCGCCCCGGACATACAAGGCGGCTTTGCCCTGGCCTCCGGCGATGGCAATATCCGCCTCGCGGGCTTCGCCGGGGCCGTTGACCATGCAACCCATGACGGCGATCGTCGGGTGCGGTGCGGCCGGATGAGCGCGGTAATAGTTATCCAGCTCAGTTTCCACTCGTTGTGCCAGGGAGACCACATCAATCTGGATCCGTCCGCAGGTGGGGCAGGAGATCACGCTGGCGCCCGGTGGGCGCAGGCCCAGGCAGCGCAGGAGTTCGAGTCCCACCCGGATTTCCTGAACGGGGTGGTCGGTCAGCGAAACCCGGAGCGTGTCGCCGATACCCTCGGCGATGAGCATCCCCATAGCCACACTGGAGCGGATGGTCCCATTCAGGAGCGTGCCCGCCTCGGTTACTCCCAGATGCAGGGGATGATCGGTGGTTTTTGAAAGGAGCCGGTAAGCCTGAAGCGTGCGCGGGACATCCGAGGCCTTGACGGAAATTTTGATCCAGGGGTGGCCGGCATCCTCCAGGATCCGGACATGGCGCATGGCGCTTTCGACCAGCGCTTCAGCTGTGGCACCGCCATGCTTTTCGAGAAGCTCCTTCTCCAGGGAGCCGGCATTGACGCCAATCCGGATGGGAACCTGGCGGGGGGCGGCCGCTTTTACCACATCCCTGACACGATCCAGGCTTCCGATATTGCCCGGATTGATCCGGAGGCCGTCAATGCCCGCCTCCAGGGCAATCAGGGCCAGCTTGTGGTTGAAATGAATGTCGGCCACCAGCGGGATTTTCACCTCGCGCCGGATGGCGCCCAGCGCCCGGGCGGCGTCCTCGTCAATGACGGCGAGTCGAACGATATCACAACCGGCGGATTCGATTTCGCGAATCTGGGCGACCGTTGCCGCGATATCGCGCGTATCCGTCTTGGTCATGGTCTGCACGCTGATCGGTGCCGTCCCGCCGACCGCAACCGACCCCACCTTGATCTGGCGGGTCTGGCGCCGGGTGATGGGGAGGGTGGGGTGCATTTTATTTTGAGGGAGTGTTGGATGGCACGACGGCCGGCTGAACCTGCTCGGTGGCCTGGTTTTTCGGCCCCATTAATTTATTCACCAGACCACCCAGCGGGGTGAACCGGAGGGCGTCTCGATACGTCAATATCACGAAAAGTCCAATCAGGAGTGAGGCGAATATATTGGTTGATATCGTAACCACCTTGGGGTGAACCGGCCGACGAAAAATCATCTCGATGAGCGAGAAGACGATGTGGCCGCCATCGAGAACCGGGATGGGCATGATGTTGAGGATCGCCAGATTGACATTCAGGAAACAGGTGAAAAAGATCGCCACCATGAAGCTGGCCTTGACGATGAAGTAATAGCTGATGAGGATGGCAAGCGGTCCGCCCACCTGCTTGGAGGTCGCCTTGGCCTGGCTGGGCGTGGTCAACGCCTGAAGCGTCCGGAAGATTGCCAGTGAATGGGATTTGATCTGGGACATCGGGGCGGGATGCACAATCCGGTCGAAGTCCACCTCGTTCGGGTTGAATTGAACCCCAATGCGAACCAGTTTGGTGCTCTCATCGTAGTCTGGGGTCACCAGACCGGTCATTGTGGTGTCGTTCCGTTTGAAGGTGATGGGGACGGGCCTACCCTTGCGCTCCGTGACGAGCGCGATGAGTTGGGCGCGGCTGATGATGGTCTGGCCGTCGAGGCCGGTGATGATATCGCCCCGCTTCAAGCCGGCGCGATCAGCGCTCATTCCCGCATCCACCGCGAGAATCATACACAGGCTTTTGCCGTCCATCTTGAAAAGCGATTCTTCTCCCGGCATGGTGAGTGTCATATCGCTCCCCCCGCGCTTCAGGGTCACGGTGACGGTCTTGTAGCGGGAGCATGCCATGAGGAAGTCGGTCCAATTTTCAATTTTCTCGCCATTGACGGTTTGGATTTCATCGCCCATGCGAAGTCCGGAGGCATAGGCCCCGCTGTTGGTGGACACATAGCCGACCAGAGCGCTTTCCTCGGCGGGGGTGGCGGGTTTGCCCACGATATAGACAACCCATGCCAGAATCAGGGCGAAAATCATATTGCCCACCGCGCCGGCGGCCGCGACAACAATGCGCTTCCAGGGCGGCATGGCCTGGAGTGTCACCGGCGGAGTCTCCGTCGGTGTGGATTGAGGGGAGTCCTTGCCGTTCTCCGATTCGTTGGATCCTTGGATCAGGGCCATGCCTGTGGGGTCGAGCTGGGGAATCGCCACATAGCCGCCGAACGGAATGCAGCCGATTTTGTAAACGATGCCATTGATTTTCCGCTTCCAGAGCGCGGGACCGAACCCGATGGAAAAGGTTTCCACCACAAAGCCGCACCAACGCGCTGCCAGGTAGTGGCCGAGTTCATGCACGAAAATAGTCATTCCAAAAAGAATCGCGACGATGGCAATCGTAATAATCATAGGCTCCAGTCAGGTAATCGGTTAATCAATCGACACAGGTTACAGCAAGCGCTATGCTGACATCAAGACTAGTTGAAATGAAGCTTTCTATGAGAAAGAGTAACATTAAATCTCTAGCAATCTCCTCGTTACTGCTTCTTGTCAACATTGGCGCCCTGGCGGCAATTTCGGAGCCTGTGTCCCTTTCTCTTGATCAAGCCGTCCGGGAGGCGTTGAGTCGGAATCCTCGCCTAGTTGCTCTCGGGTATGTGCGGGCGGCGATGCTGGAAAGGCCTGCTCAGGCAGCGGGCCTGCCCAATCCCATGTTCACCTACCGGGGAATGGATGCCACGGCGGCGGGGGCTTTCCCGAATACGGGCGAGAAGCGATTCGAAATTGAACAACCACTGCCCGGCTACGGGAAGCGGGGTCTGCGCGAGGCGGTGGCCACAAACGAGGCTGCCGTGATGGGCACCGAGGCGGAGGCCATGGCGCGTGAGGTGGTGTGGATGGTCAAGGAAGCCGCCTATGAACTTCAGGCGGTGCAGAAGGCATTGCTCATCACCCGGTCGGAGGATGACCTTTTGAGCCGCATGGCCAAGGTGGCGGAAGTGCGCTATGCCGCCGGGGAAGTGGCCCAGGCGGATGCGGTCAAGGCGCAAACCGAGATCACGATGCTCAAACAGAAGCGGCTGGAACTGGAGGGACGGGAAAAGACAATTCGGGCCAAACTGGCTTTCCTGATGAACATTGATGCCGATCAGGCTCCGGCTACGATCATCGCGCCACTCCCGGATCGCCCACTCCCGGATCCTGTGGCTTTGGTCAAGTCGGCTCTGGTGAAGCGGGCTGAGATCAAAGGTGCGCAACTCAAGGTGGATCGGAGTGAGTTGCAGCGCAAACTGATGACACGCGAATCCCCGCCGGACTACAAGGTAGGGTTGGAATACCGGGCGATTGAACGTCAGGATGACATGGTGATGTTTATGGTGGGGGTCGACCTTCCTTTGTGGCGTGGGAAAACCCGGGCGGCGATTCGCGAGTCAGGGATGATGGCCTCTGCGAGTGAGGCGGAGCGAACGGCCACGGAGCGACAGGTGGCCTTCGATGTTCAATCGGCCTGTTACAAGATGGCGACGGGTAGGCGAACGGTGGAGTTATACCAGAAGGAATTGATTCCCCAGGCTGTCGCCCGGCTTCAGTCAAGTGAGGCTGGCTATCGTGCGGGTAAGGTGGATTTCAGCGACTGGTTGGAAAGTCAGCGGTTTGGTTTGACTGTCCGGATCATGGCCGTGATGGCTGAGGGCGAGTTGGGTTCGGGGTGGGCGGCACTGGAACGGGCCGTGGGAGGGAGCTTATGAACTTCAAATGGCTTTTAGTGGTGTTGTTGGCGATGGGTATGGTTCCGGCGATGGGATGCTCGAAAAAAGCGGCCTCACCGGCGGGTCCGGTTAAAGTTGCCCAGGCACGGTATCATTGTCCGATGCATCCGCAGATCGTCTCGGAGAAACCCGGCGAATGCCCGATTTGCGGGATGAACTTGGTTCCAATTGAGGAGGCCGCGGGGCAGGAGGGGAAGAGCGGGGTGTCGAGGCTGGTCCCGGTAACCCTTTCAACGGAAGCCCGACAGCGGATGGGGCTGAAATTGGGCGCCATTGAAAAAAGGGAGATGGTTCGGATACTCCGGTTGCCTGCCCGGATTGTTCCGGATGAAACCCATCAGATCCGCGTGACCACCAAGATCGAGGGGTTTGTCGAGATATTGCATGTGTCGGCGACCGGTCAGGTGGTGAAAAAAGGGGATCCCTTGTTGACGATCTACAGTCCCGCCCTGGTCGCCGCACAAGAGGAGTACCTTATCGCGTTACAGTCCGGCATGAAGCCGCTCATCGAGGCGGCACGGCAACGGCTTTTGAACTGGGATCTCACCGCAGATCAGATTGCCACCGTGGAGAAGACCAATCGGGTGGAGCGGACCTTGACTCTGTATGCGCCGGTGGGCGGCGTTGTGACGGAGAAGACGCTGCTGGCCGGGCAGAAAATTATGCCCGGTGAGCCGTTAATGGTGGTGACGGACTGCTCCGTGGTGTGGGCGGAAGCCGATGTCGCTGAATCCGATCTTCCTCTGGTTCGAGTGGGATTACCGGTTGAGTTGAGTTTTCCCAATCAGCCCGGACAATCTTTTTCGGGAGAGGTGTCATTCCTGCCGCCGGGCCTGAACGCGGAGACGCATACCTTGAAAGCGAGGGTGACGGTTCCCAATCCAAACGGATCCCTCAAGTTGGGAATGTATGCCGAGGCCGGTTTTCGATTGATGCTGGGGGAGCGGACGGTTGTTCCGGAGACGGCGGTCATGCAGACGGGAACGCACAGTTATGTTTTCCGGGATGATGGGACGGGGAAACTGACGCCTATCGAGATCCGGATCGGGGTGCGGAGCGACGGGTATTATGAGGTTCTTTCAGGAGTGGTCGCTGGGGAGTGGGTGGTCATTTCGGCGAATTTTCTGGTCGATTCCGAGTCGTCGATCCGGGCGGCCATGGAGAGCCCTTCAGGCGATAAAATGCCATGATTAACGCGGTTATCACGTTTAGTTCGCGTAATCGGCTACTGGTGATAGGACTGGTGGCCATGCTGTCGGCCTATGCCTGGTATACCCTGCGAAACATCCCGGTCGATGCCATTCCTGACCTGAGCGACACCCAGGTGATTATCTACACCAAGTGGGATCGTAGCCCCGACATCATGGAGGATCAGGTGACGTATCCGGTTGTCACCGCGCTGCTCGGTGCCCCGAAGGTCAAGGCGATCCGAGCCATCAGCGATTTCGGGTTTTCCTATGTCTATGTGATTTTTCAGGACGGCACGGATATCTACTGGGCGCGGAGCCGGGTGATGGAATACCTGTCGAAGTTGCAGGGTAGCCTGCCCGCCGGGGTGACGCCGCAATTGGGGCCTGATGCCACTGGCGTCGGGTGGGTCTACCAATATGCCCTGGTGGATCGGAGCGGGAAGCATGATCTGGCGGAGTTGCGGAGTTTTCAGGATTGGGTTTTGAAGTATGCGCTGCAGAGCGTTCCTGGCGTGGCGGAGGTGGCGGGAATCGGCGGATTCCAGAAGCAGTACCAGGTGACGCTCGATCCGAACCGGTTGCAGGGCTATGGGCTGTCGGTGGTCGAAGTGGCCAATGCCATCCGGAAGAGCAACAACGAGGTGGGCGGGCGACTGATTGAGTGGAATGGCCGGGAATTCATGGTGCGTGCCCGGGGCTATATCCAGAAGCCCGACGCGCTCGGTCAGGTGGTCGTCAAGGCTGATAAGACGGGCACGCCGGTGCTGCTGCGAGATGTGGCCACAGTGGGGCTTGGCCCCCAGCTGCGACGCGGGGTTTCGGATTTGAATGGCGAGGGCGACACCGTGGGCGGCATCATCGTGATGCGCCATGGCGAGAATGCCCGGAGTGTTATTGAGCGGGTCAAGGCCAAGCTGGCGGAACTGCAACCTTCCCTGCCCGCCGGAGTGGAGGTGGTGACGACGTATGACCGGTCACAACTGATTGATAAATCCATCCACACCCTTAAGCATGAGTTGATTCTGGAGATCATCATTGTCAGTTTTGTGATCCTGTTTTTCCTGCGGCACCTGCCCTCCGCGATCGTACCTATCATCACCATTCCCGTTTCGGTGCTGGCCTGCTTCATTCCTATGTATTGG
>CAIZMS010000192.1 GCA_903934155.1 uncultured bacterium
AATAGGGAAGAAAAACAAAGCAGGCAAGGGGTTTTATGAGATTTCTTTTGATTTTGTTTTACCCACGACAGGTAGTTATTTTATAGCCCCGCGCCCACAATATGTAGCGTTAATGACCCTTTATCCCTTTAAATCTAAGAGAGGATTTTAGACGGACGGCTTAGCCAGAATGGGGATTCGAAAGGCTAGCACAGTCCTAACCTATTCGTTTTGAAGGGTATGCAGAATGAAAGAAGTGAACAGCCTCCTCCGGACGGGGGCAAACCCCCTTTAAAATGGCAAAAAATCGTCTGACGGAGACGCGAAAATATATATTTGGATGAAATAAATCGGGCAGTTGGTTCGTTTAAGCTGTAACCTTCAACCCTTAATTAAGGAGAGACGAAAATGAAAAGAAGCATGATGGTGACAGGATGTTTGATCGGGCTTGTGACGATGAGCGTGGCCCAGGATAAACCAGCAGAACCAAAAGAGCGACGTATGGCGCGGCATGCCGGGCTGGAGAGGGGCCCGATGGAGGGCGATATGCCGATGATGCAAATGCACAAGGAACTGGATCTATCCAAAGAACAGATGAAGCAAATGAAGAGCCTCTTTTCTGGTTCCACAAACGAGATGATGACATTGCAATCCCGAATGCAGGAAGCGGCCAAGGCACAGGCGGAATTGATGAGCCAGGATATGCCGAATGAGGAGGCCGTTTTGAAAGGGGCGGATGAGATTGCCAAACTCCGCGCCGAGATCGGGCGCATCCGCCTGAAGCAAATGCTGGAGACCCGGAAAATTCTCACCCCGGAACAGCGCGTGAAAATGCGTGAAAAGATGAATGCAAGAATGGAAAAAAACCGCAAAGAAGGCGGCCGGATGAAGCGCCCTGAGCGCGGGCCGGAAGGCGATTCAGAAGGCAAGGCAAAGTAACGGAACGACACTAAAAAAAACGCCCCGGAGTTAAATCCGGGGCGTTTTTTTGTCTTTCGACCGGCTGCTCTGCTTAGCCCTGAAGCGCCGCGTGGGCGGCCGACAGGCGTGCGATCGGCACGCGATACGGGCTGCAGCTCACGTAGTTCAGGCCTGTCTTGTAGCAGAACCGCACCGATTCGGGATCCCCACCCTGTTCGCCGCAGATTCCCACCATGAGGGCCTACTTGGTCTGGCGTCCTTTTTCCACCGAGATCTTGATCAGCTGGCCCACGCCATCCTGGTCAATGGTCTGGAAAGGATCCGCCGGAATGATCTTCTGCTCGAGATAATCATTCATGAATCCGCCGATATCGTCACGGCTGAATCCGAAGGTCATCTGGGTCAGGTCATTGGTCCCGAACGAGAAGAAGTCAGCTTCCTGCGCCATCCGGTCCGCGAGCAATGCGGCGCGGGGAATCTCGATCATGGTCCCGAACAGATACGGGATGGAGTCGAGTTTCTTGCGCTGGATCACATCCTCGTAGATGCGCGTGACGATGGCCTTCTGGTGCTTCAGCTCGTTCATGTCGCAGGTGACCGGGATCATGATTTCCGGGTGGCAGTGCTTGCCGCTCTTGATGAGCTCAGCCGCCGCCTCGAAGATCGCCCGGATCTGCATTTCCGTGATTTCCGGGTAGGTGACGCCCAGCCGGACGCCGCGATGGCCCATCATGGGATTGGACTCATGAAGTGCTTCGCCGCGGGCCTGAACCTCTTTCGGGCTGATGCCGAGACTGGCGGCAAGTTCCTTCTGCTTGATCAGGCTCTGCGGCACGAATTCGTGCAGCGGCGGGTCGAGCAGGCGTACGGTCACAGGCAGGCCGTCCATGGCGGCGAGCGTGGCCTTGATGTCGCTCTTCACGAAGCGGAAGAGTTTCTTCAGGACCGCCGTACGCTCTGCCACGGAGGAGCTCAGGATCATCTTTCGGAGCAGGAACAGCGGTTCATCACTGCCTTTGCCGTAGAACATGTGCTCCGTACGGAACAGGCCGATGCCCTCGGCGCCAAAGGCGCGGGCCTTGCGGGCGTCTTCCGCCGTGTCGGCATTAGCACGCACACCCATGGTGCGGAACTTGTCGACCATCTTCATGAACTGCTGGAAACGCGGGTTCTCCGAGGAATCCACCAGAGGCACTTTGCCGTTGTACACATGGCCGCGGGTCCCGTTTAGGGTTACCAGGGCGCCTTCCTTTAAGGTCATGGTGCCAACAACGAGTGTTTTCTTATGGGCATTCACATGCATGCCACCAGCGCCGACTATGCAGCATTTGCCCCAGCCGCGGGCCACGAGCGCCGCATGAC
>CAIZMS010000193.1 GCA_903934155.1 uncultured bacterium
ATGCGGCAGGTCGCCGTTACCGAGGGCGACAAGGTCGCTGCCGAAATCCGCCTGGGCTATTCCGTCAATACCCATCCGGTGAGTGATCTGGTGGCTGTCATCAATGCGGTCAGCGGGAAGGATGTCGCGGCTCAATGCGCGGCTTATGATGCGGCCTATGTTGTGGCGCCGGCCCTGCGTAAGGGCGGGGCCAAGCGCAGCCGTCTCGAGGATGCCGCCCGCATCGAAGTGGGATTGCGGACCTTTCTGGAGCAGGGTGGCTTCAAGGGCTTCACCACTACCTTTGAAGATCTTCACGGCTTGAGGCAGCTTCCCGGTTTAGCTGTGCAAAGTCTCATGGCGGAGGGCTACGGGTTTGGCGCCGAGGGGGATTGGAAGACCTGTGCCCTGCTACGCGGGATGAAGGCCATGGCCGTCGGTTTGAAGGGAGGGACCAGTTGGATGGAGGATTACACCTATCACCTGGATCCGAAGCGGCCTCTGGTCTTGGGTGCCCACATGCTGGAAGTCTGTCCGTCCATTGCCGCCGCCAAACCCTCGTTGCAGATCCATCCGCTGGGCATCGGGGGCAAGGAGGATCCGGCACGCCTGGTGTTCACGGCCAAGCCTGGCCCGGCCCTGAATGCGACCCTCGTGGACCTGGGTAACCGATTCCGGCTGATTGTCAACGAACTAAATGTAGTCAAGCCGCCACGCCCTCTGCCAAAACTTCCGGTGGCCTGTGCCACCTGGGAGGCGCTACCGGACTTTAAGACAGCGGCAGCGGCCTGGATTTATGCCGGAGGCGCGCACCATTCCTCATTCAGCAGCGCGGTGACGGTCGAGCAACTGGAGGATTTCTCGGCCATTGCTGGAATCGAGATGATCCGGATCGGCGCAGGCACCACGATTCCGGCGCTCAAGAATGAACTTCGTTGGAATGATATTGCGTATCATCTTTTACAGGGAGTGGGACGGTAAGGAGAGGGTGTCGGGGTTCAGGGTTCAGGACAAGGATAACGTTATGGCTCAATACACAATCGGATTGGATTACGGAACGAGTTCGGTGAGGGCGTTGGTGGTGAATGTGGCCAATGGCGCCGAGGCCGGTTCCGCCGTGCATGGCTATTCCCATGGCAAGGACGGGGTGATCCTGTCGAACGACCCCAATCTGGCGCGGCAGCATCCGGCGGATTATCTGGAAGGCGCGGAGCTGA
Source organism: uncultured bacterium (assembly GCA_903934155.1). Taxonomy (GTDB): domain Bacteria; phylum Verrucomicrobiota; class Kiritimatiellia; order CAIKKV01; family CAITUY01; genus JAABPW01. Next base: position 1,197 of record CAIZMS010000193.1, read on the forward strand.
CCATCCGTGCGGCTCTGGCTGCTTCGGTTAAAAACGTCAGGGGGTTCAAGGCTTCGCAGGTGATCGGCATCGGGGTGGACACAACCGGAAGCACCCCTTTGCCGGTTGATCAGAATGGGACAGCGCTTGCCCTGACGAAACGGTTTGCCCGGAATCCGGCGGCGATGGCCTGGCTCTGGAAAGACCATACCGGCGTCGGGGAAGCGGTCGAAATCACCGCGTTGGCGCGGAAAATCCGGCCCCAGTATCTCGCCAAGTGCGGCGGCATCTACAGTAGCGAATGGTTTTTCAGTAAGGTATTGCATTGTTTGCGGACGAGTCCCGATGTTTTTGATGCCGCTTATACCTGGGTTGAAATGGCCGATTGGATTCCGGCGATGCTGACTGGAACCCAGAAACCGGGCGTGACGAAGGTCGGCATTTGCGCCGCCGGTCATAAGGCGATGTTCAATGCGGAGTGGGGTGGGTATCCCGATGTCAAATTCCTGTCCCGGCTACATCCGAAGCTGGGCGCGCTACGGGGACGTCTGGCGTCCAAGGCCTACGATGTCTCTGAGGCGGCCGGAGGACTGACGGCGGAGTGGGCGGTCAAGACCGGGTTAAGGGCCGGGATTCCGGTGGCCGTGGGTGCTTTTGACGCGCATCTGGGCGGAATCGGTGCCGGAGTGGGCGAAGGGACGCTGGTGAAGACCATCGGAACGAGCACCTGTGACCTGATGGTGGCGCCGGGCAATCGGAAGCTCGCCGATATTCCGGGCATTTGCGGCATTGTAAAGGGCAGTATCCTGCCCGGGTGTTTCGGACTTGAAGCCGGCCAGTCGGCCGTGGGGGATATTTTCAACTGGTTCGTGAATACCATTGAGCCCCATGGGAAGGCGGGCGGTCATGTTGCGCTTGAAAAGGAAGCGGCGCAGATGAAGCCCGGCGCCTCGGGACTTCTGGCGCTCGACTGGAACAACGGGAACCGGACAATTTTAGTGGATCAGCGGCTGACGGGGCTTCTGGTGGGGCAGACACTTTACACGACCCCGGCGGAGATCTATCGCGCCCTGGTTGAGGCGACGGCGTTCGGGGCGCTGACGATCATCAACCGGTTCGAGGAATACGGGGTGAAGGTC
>CAIZMS010000194.1 GCA_903934155.1 uncultured bacterium
CGCCACATGGTTCCACTGCTGGATGCGCAATGCCTTCCGTGCGGCGGCAACGGCGGTTCCCGCCTGAAAATAAGGCAACCCCGCCGCATCGACCCCCAGCTTGATTCCGTTGACCCCACTCGATTTATTGATGAGCGAGACGTCTGCTTCGGTTGTCAGCCACACCCAGGTTTCCCAACTAAAAATAGGCGCATCCAGCACGGATCCCGATGCCCAATAAACCCGAACATCCTGCCCGACCCCGAGAGACAAACAAGATCCCAGTCGCCCGGAAGCCGAAAAGGATCCCCCTCCCTCCACTGTCCCATCATTCCCATATCCGCTCGCGTCACTCGTCACTCCGTTACTGATCGCATTGCAATGCCATAGCCCCACGATGGCGCCCACATCGGCGGCGTGTTCCTTCCCGTACGGCGCATCCGCCACCCAGCGCAATCGATCCCATGAGGTCGGCTGGGTGCCATCAAGCACGGGTCCCAAAAACGTTCCCTTCCCCCTCGTGGCATAGCCAGCGGCGGCCAAATCCGCGATTTCCCATTCCGCCAACGCACGGCTATGCGTCACCACTTCATCCAGCATCCCCGCAAAGTAAATCGGAGACGAGCCATACTTGCCGAGCGACACCGTTACCGCCCCAAGGCTAAAACTGGTCACCGGCAGCGAGGAATCCATGACGCCATCCACATACAAATATATGCGCCCACCCTGCTTGATGCCTGAGATATGATGCCAGGCGCCATCGGCTAGCCCCGCCCGGAATGAGGTCGCCCGGTAGACGGTCGACCCGTCCGAAAGCACAAAGGCCACCGAGCCCGTTGCCGCACCGGCCGGATTCAATTCAAGCGCATAGTAGGACGACAAGGTATCCGAGTAGGCCGTCGCCAAGGCGCACCGTCCGGTCATCGTCGAACTCCACCACAAACTGACTGTGAAATCACCCGTCCCAAAAAAACCACCCTGAGCGGTGATCACCCCGTTCGTCTGGAATAGCCCGGCCCCCGATCCCACCTTCGCCGCTCCACTCAAATATACAGTACCCGCAGGCGTTCCATCCCGCCCATTCCCGGTTGCGTCCGTCACGGAAGCCGTGGCATTGGTCCAGGCCACATCATCCATATGCCACAAGGTCACCACGCTCGTGCTGTTTGATAGACTCAGCACCTCGGGCCCAATGGTCTGCACCGCGTCACGGGCCACAGTGTCACCCGTCCATTCCGTCCCGCCATGGGTCCCAAGATTAAAGGTATCACGGGTATTATCCGTAATCGTTGAACTTCCCGAATAAATCGCCGTAACCGAGTTCAGCGCAAGAGATGCGGAGCCGTCACCCGTCATGAATGCCCGATATTGGAAATAGGGCTTGGTGTAAAAGCTACTGGGAAGAGCCGTGCCAGCCTGATTCACAAAGTAAGTCGTCGTGGCGTCATTCCAACCCACAAACGGGGTCTGGGGCGGATTATTCGTATCCGCCCGCGCCTGGAAGAGGATTTGACCGGCGGCCGTCCGGCGGCCGAGCGCGACATGCTCCTTGACCTCCGATTGCGCCAGGACCCGGCTGAACATGGCGACTTCGTCCAGATCCCCCTCGAAATAACTCCCGTTCGCCTGCCCCAGCACCACAGCCGTATTCGATACACCCGCCTCGAATGTAACCGCCACATGATTCCAGCCCGGCAACAGAGTCGGCTGGGTTCCCCCATTCACATAAATCGTTAACCCGGTTGCACTGTTCCCACCCACCCAAACCATCTTATTGGAAACGGCAAGCCAAGCCTGAGCGGATGCCAGCTCCATAATGCCGCAATCGGTCCGTGGCGTTTTCATCCACCACTCCACTGTCTTGAGAGTCGTCCCCATCGAACCGATATTTACAATGGCCCCTGTGCCATTAAAGGTGGCTGAATTCGTGCCGAGTTTGGCAAATGACGAGAACCCCGCCCCACCACTGGGCGTGCCGTCATGTCCTTTCCCCGAGACATCACTCCAAGTTCCGTTAAAATGCCAGAGCCCCTCAAGGTTGGTGAGCGAATTTGTCTGCAACTCCACGCCGCCCGCATTCCACAGAATCTGATTCCAGGTCACGCTACTCCCCGGATCAAATACCCGAGAGGTAAAGGTGCCGTTGGTCGGATACCCCCCATTTACAGATTTAGCGAGGCGGACATAGGGCGTGTCTTTTGCTGAAGGGATATTGGTCGTTGCCACAAAACTCGTCCCTCGCGAGAAATGGCCAAAAGTGTCGTCCCATGAGTTAGACAGCACCCCTTCTAGCCTCACCGCATCCAAATAGGGAGTCGAAGCGGAATCAGACATGAAACTGGCCTTGTACTGGAGAAATTGGTTGGCGGGATCGAATGCCCCGACTGCAGTCAGTAGCTCATAAGGCTTCACATAGTATGAATTGGTTGTTCCATCAGGCCCGACATAATCACCAGACAATGAAGAAGCAACCCCAGAACGCACACGAAACCCTATGCTTGCAGTTTGCAAGTAGACAGCTCGGATTTCTTCGTCTGTGAGTGCCCGGTCAAAAATCGCAAGCTCATCAACCAAGCCATCGAAGAGAACCCCAGGAAAGTTATCATTAAGGCCTATCTTGAAATAATCATCTTGAACCAATTTTGCCCCCGGATACTGAAGTATGCGGTTTTTTTCTAGGCCATTGATAAAAATTTTCTGCACTCCATCCCACGTGCGCACGCCTGCTA
>CAIZMS010000195.1 GCA_903934155.1 uncultured bacterium
CCCATCACTCGCGACGCGGCCATCTCCTCGCCCTCTGTTTATATTGGACGGGGTACTCGGGTACTGCCATTGCGGATGATTCCCCAAGAGCTCCTTGCTCGTCGCTCGCCTGGTTACTTGCCTGTCGTTGTGCCGCTCGATGCTGTCTTAGACCCCGGGGTGGTGGCGCCTGCTCGTCTTTATCACTTGCACCACTTTCGCCTGCGCCCAAAATGAGAGGCTCGGCCTAATCCCAAAATACATGCTTCTCGGAGCTACGTTTCAGATTCAGGGCTACACCCTTCACCTCGCTGCACTCGTTACTTTTCCTTTGCCCTTTCGGCTTCAGTCATTTCACTACCGGGCGGTTGACTATTCCTTACCCGGAGAGGCTTCACGCTCCTCGCGCCTTCCTCTTCGACCTGCAACCATTGCCAGGTTGCCCATTAGTCTCATCCATTTATCCTGCTAGACTGTGGTACGGTGAGTTGCTGGCGGTTCGGTGATCTCAAAAACCGGTGTTTCAGTCATCTGAAACGTTTCAGATGACTGAATCGGAGGTCTGGCTGAATTTCGACGACCTGTTTTTCGACGGGCTGAACCGGATCGCCGGTGACCGCCGGGGCGGTGCTTGGGGAGCCGGAACCGAGATTGGCACCGGCACGGGAACGGGCCCAGTTTTTATTAAGATTCCGATTACGATTCTGATGGGGAGTGTGATATAGAGAACATCATGTTTGATTTGAACGCCTATCTTGAAGCACGGAAAAGAATTGTTGAGGAGGGGCTCGAAAGAACGATGCCACCCGAAACAACACGTCCCGCCATTTTACACCGGGCCATGCGGTATTCCGTCATGGCGGGCGGCAAACGCCTGCGTCCGATCCTGTGCCTGGCGGCCTGTGAATCCGTGGGCGGGAAGCCGGACTTGGCTCTCATGGCGGGCCTCGCCACGGAGATCCTGCATACCTACACCCTGATCCATGATGATCTTCCCTGCATGGATGACGACGAACTCCGCCGCGGACGACCCACCTCCCATATCATGTTCGGCGAGGCCAATGCCCTTCTGGCGGGCGACGCCCTTCTGACACTGGCCTTCGAGTGGCTTGCCGGAATCCAGGCACCCCCGCCTTATTCCCCCAACCAGCTTGCCCTTGAGCTGGCCGCAGCGGCGGGAAGCCAAGGCGTGATCGGCGGACAAGTCGAGGATCTTTCCGCAGAAGGTTCAGATCCGAATGCCGAACTTCTGGATTACATTCACCGCCATAAAACGGCCGCCCTGATCCGGGCCGCCGTGCGCATGGGAGGAATTTGCGGCGGCGCTTCATCCGCCTCTCTGGACGCCTTGACCCACTATGGTGACTCTGCTGGTCTTGCGTTCCAAATTGCCGACGACATCCTGAATGTAACCTCCACCCCGGAACAGCTGGGGAAGCCCGTGGGCAATGATGAACAGCTGAAAAAACTGACCTATGTCGCGGTTCATGGACTGCAGGCCAGCCGGGACAAGGCAGAGGCCCTGATCCATGAAGCGGTAGACGCTATTCGAACCCTCCCGGGCGATCCGCAACCCTTAATCGCCCTCGCAGAATACACCGTCAAGCGCATCTCATGAATATGCGGGTCATGGTTTTCCCCAATCCCGTCCCCTACCCTGAGGCCCTGACGCTTCAGGACAAGCTCGTCGGGCAAAGGCAGGCGGACGAAATCCCGGACACACTCCTGATTCTGGAGCACAGCCCGGTGATCACCATGGGGGTCCGGACCAAGCCCGAGCATCTTCTACTCTCTGCTGAGGCCCTGCTCCGTCGGGGCATCGCCCTTTATGAAACGCCCCGCGGGGGTGATGTGACCTACCACGCGCCGGGCCAGCTGATTCTCTACCCCATCATGAAACTCACCGGGGCGGAGGCTGATGCCCATGCGTTCGTCAATAAGCTGGAGGAAATCGCCATACTCACGGCCGGTGCTTTCCAAGTCCCCGCATTTCGTCGAAAGGGAAAAACCGGCGTCTGGACTGACCAAGGGAAAATTGCAGCTATCGGGGTTCGTTTCAAGAAATGGGTTTCCTCCCACGGCATGAGCTTTAATGTAGATGTTGATTTGGCTGGATTCAACACCATCATCCCCTGCGGCTTACAGGGGGAAAAGGTCACCTCCCTCAAGGCAATTCTGGGAACGGCCTATCCAACCCAGCAGGAAGTGCGCGCGGTCATCATGCGCCAGTTCGAGCGGGTGACTGAACGAACCTGCGTCAGGCATCCGGCTCTGTAAACGCAACCTATTCGCGAATCTGACCGTCACCGCTGATCACATACTTGTAGGTCGTCAGTTCTTCAAGCCCCATAGGACCGCGGGCATGTAACTTATCCGTACTGATTCCGATTTCGGCACCCATGCCGAATTCCGCACCATCGGTAAACCGGGTGGAGGCATTGACATAGACGGCCGCCGACCCGACTTCATGGGTGAATTCCTTCTGGGCTTCAGGTGAATCGGCAATAATGGCGTCTGAATGGTTTGAACCATAGCGATTGATGTGATCAATCGCCGCCTTCAGGGAGGGCACCACCCGGACAGCCAGAATCAAATCCAGAAATTCAGCCGACCAATCCTCCTCGGTCGCCGGAGTCATGGTCGGGACAATAGCCCGCGCCGCCTCATCCCCCCTGAGTTCAACTTTCAAGTCACTCCCCAGCCGGGCGGCCACCTTCTTCAAAAACGGCTCTGCCACGGCCTCATGCACCAGAAGGGTTTCCATCGCATTGCACACACCCGGACGCTGGCACTTGGCGTTTTCGCATATCTTGAGGGCCATATCCAAATCCGCAGAGGCATCCACATAGGTGTGACATACCCCCTTGTAGTGCTTGATCACGGGAACCCGGGCCTGCTCCACAACCGCACGAATGAGACTTTCGCCGCCCCGGGGAATAACGAGATCCACTTTACCCTCAAGCTGAACAAGCTCCCGGACGGCATCCCGATCCGTTGTCATCACCAGCTGAATGGCGTTTTCAGGAAGCCCCTTCTTGTTTCCTCCAGCCCGAAGCACCTCAACAATCGCCTGATTCGAGTAGAGAGACTCCTTGCCACCCCGCAAAATAACGGCATTGGCCGTCTTGAAACACAATCCCGCCGCATCGGCGGTAACATTCGGGCGCGACTCATAGATAATCGCAATCACCCCGATCGGGATCCGCGTCTTGAGAATCTCCAACCCATTGGGTCGGATCCATCGACTGATGACCGCCCCTACCGGATCCTTGAGCCCGGAGACTTCACGCAGTCCTTTTGCCATGGCATTGATTCGGGAATCCGTGAGCGTCAACCGGTCGAGCAGGGCCGCCGACATGCCGGAAGCGCGCGCGGCCTCGAGATCTTTTCCATTCGCCTGCTTCAGAATCTCCCGGGCCGCCTCAATTTCGTCGGCCATGGACAGCAGGATCGTGTTTTTCTTCCGGGCCGAGAGCCGGGCCAGGTCACGCGATGCGGCCACCGCCTTCTCGCCCAATACCAGCATTTCTTCATGCAGACCCATAAAAACTCCTCTTTCCGCCGTCCCTACAGTGAGGCCACCACAAAGGTTCCGACATCCTCCCCGCGTATCACGCGGGTGATGTTTCCCATTTTTCGCCCATCGGCAATCACCACATGACATCCCGAATGGGCGGCCAGTTCAGCCGCCCGCAACTTGGAACCCATGCCCCCGGTTGACAAATTTCCCTTTTGGCCCGTTACAAGAGCCAGTGTTTTCTTGTCGACCCGTTCAAGATACGAAACCCGGCGGGTTTTCCCATTGGCACCCGGAGCCCTCAATCCATCCACCGTACTCAGAATAATCAATAAATCCGCGCGGATCAGGCGTACGACCAGAGAGGCCAGAAAATCATTGTCGCCGAGCTTGATGTCGGCCCGGATTTCCTCGTCCGCCACCACATCGTTCTCGTTGACGATAGGAATGACCTTGTGCCGGAGCATGTTTTCGATTGTGCGGCAGGCATTGTTCTGACGGATCGCATGGTTGAAATCATCATGGGTGAGCAAAACCTGCCCCACCTTACAGCGTTTTGCCGAAAACAACTTGTCGTAGGCGGTCATAAGACGAGACTGCCCGACAGCCGCCGCCATCTGGAGGTCCGGCAGCGCCGTCGGACGGCTTGTCATCCCGAGGGCTTCCATCCCCGCCCCGATCGCCCCCGATGTGACCAGGACAACCTCGATGCCGTTCTGCTGCAATTTCGCCATTTCGGCCACCAGCGCCTTGATGCGACGGTGTTCCGGACGCCCGGTCTTTTGAACCAGGACGCGGCTTCCGATTTTGACCACCACCCGCCTCGCATCCGCGATACTCTGCCGTAATTTGAGTGCTGCTTTCATGACGCTACACCAATCGATGTTTTGAATTCCCCTGCAAAAGCTCGAAATCTACCATAAAGCCGCTATTTCTGTCGAGTGGCAGCCCATCGGAAAAAGTTCCGAAGAATCGCAAACCCGTCCGGATAGGATTCCGTCGCCTCTTCGGGATGAAACTGAACCCCGAAAAAAGGTCTCTCGGCATGGCGAAAGGCCTGCACACGACAGGCCGGACTGCTTGCCAATACCACCAGATCCCTGCCCAATTTCTTGATTTCGCTTCGATGAAACTGCTGAACCCTGATGATTTTACGGCAACCGGAGAACAAGGGCTCCCGTTGAAGAACCGTCACCGGATAAACCCCCCATTCCTTATATTCCCCGGGGTGATACTTGGGATTATGGTCGGGCTCATCCGCACGTGTTCTCCGCATGATCCCCAGGGTACTCCCGAAGATTTCAGCCGCCAACTGGTGGCCGCCACAAATTCCAAATTGCGGAATATCCGAGGTCAGAACCACCTGTTGATAGGCCCTGGTCCGGCGAACATCATAATCCTCAAACGGGGTGGACGCGCCGCTGTACACAATGGCGCCGGGACGGATCTCAGCCAGCATTTTCAGATTAAGCTGCTTGTAATGAACCATCAGGCAAAAATCGCCGGAGGTTTCCTCAAGCATCAACCTCTGGCGATGCCAGTTTCCCAACTGGTACTTCTCCGCCGTATCCATCACCACATAAAGAATCATGAGAGTTTCGCTCCTGTTAAACGTCCCAAAAGTCCGGAATTATGAAGCACTCCCCTTTGTTTTGCCAGTCATTATGAATGCTGTATAATTGACGGCCATGAACTCAGGGTAGGGACGGCTCTCCGAGCCGTCCGCGGAGGCCTCGGAGAGGCCTCCCTACCCAGATCATGTAAAGACAGCTTAATCACTTTACGCCCCCGCAGGCGGACGCTAAGCTTTCCGGCATTCATGAACCCAATACGATCCATCATGCTGATTCTCGCGGTCGCGGGATGCCTCAATCAGACCGCATTCCCCGAGTCACCTGTCACCGCCCATTTTTCAATGGACCGGTCAAGGATCCATGCCGGAGAGGCCTTTCTGCTGACCCTGGAGTTTCGGATATCGGGAGACACCCTTGACAAGGAAATCTCCATCGCCGCACTTCCGCCCCCGGGTGAACTACAACTACGATCATTTGAGGAACTTCCGAATGAAACCGTGGTCGAGGGCGCGAAATCGACCGAAATCCGGCGGTTCCGGACCTGGGCCCGCGTGAAAAATCCCGGATCCATGACCCTGGCCCCGCGTCTGGACGGAACCCTGATTCAAACCAGCCGTACCCTGTTCATCATGCAACAAGTCCGCCGCCCCATTCATATTCCCGCTGAACCCTTTCCCCTCACCGCGCTCCCCCTTCCCGGAACCGGTCGACCGCCCCAGTTCTCCGGACTGGTTGGGAATTACACATTCAGCGTGAAGGCCGCGCCCCTGGATATCGCTTTAGGAGACTTGATTACACTGACCTTCACGGTGGAGGGCGACTGGCTGCCCGAAACCTTCAGCATTCCCCAAGCGGTTTCCCTTCCCGGCCTCAAGGTCTATGACGCAAAACCTGTTCCCTCCGAAAGCAGCCCCACCCGGCAAGTTTTCCGCCAGATCGTCATCCCTCAGGAAAGTTTCATCAAGGCGCTTCCGGCCTTTTCCCTGACCTGTTTCGACAGCCGTGAATCCCGGTACAAAACCCTGATCTCAGGCCCTTTCCCCATCACGCTCCATGCTGAACGGCCCCCCAACCATCCGGTATATATCCCCACACAAGCGCTCACGGGATGCACCACGCAAACCGCCCCCCCTCCGGCCACACTGGATCCATCCCCTCCGGATTCCTGGTGGATCAGAGCGGGAAACCGTTTACAAGGTCACCAACGCCTGGTTATCCAGGGGGACACGGACACGACGGCACGCTTCGCCCCCTCCGATTCGGCCCGTGAACTTTTCACCCTTCAGCCCGGAACCCCTGTTACCGTGGATTCATCCAGCGCGGAGTGGGTTCGCATCTCCTGTAGTCTGGGCATCGGCTGGATTCCGAAAAAGAGCGCAAAATAAAACGGACTAGAATCTTGCCATGGCGCGACGGGTTTCCTTGTCGGCATCCTTGCGGCGCAGGGTATTGCGCTTGTCCTCATCCTGTTTCCCCTTGCACAGGCCGATTTCCACCTTGGCCCAGCGCTTCAGGAAATACATTTTGAGGGGAATCATGGTGTACCCTTTGGTGGCAATCAACCCCTTGAGCCGTTCTATTTCACGGCGATGCAACAACAGGGTTCGGGGCCGGGTGGGTTCGTGATTGAAACGGTTCCCGCATTCGTAGGGGGCGATGTGAACATCATAAAGGAGGACCCGCCCGGAATCCTCGATTTTGGCGTACCCGCCTGTCAGGGTGACATTTGAGGCGCGAACCGACTTGACTTCGGTTCCCAGAAGCTCGATCCCGGCCTCAAAACGATCCACGACAAAATAGTCGTGGAACGCCTTGCGATTGGTTGCGGCCTTTCCCGCTTCCTTGCTGTCCTTAGCGGCCGCCATAGGTTACTGCCGAAGCGTCAATGGCTGGCAGCCGAGGCAGGAGCGGACGGATCGAAATAGCCGATTTCGGCAGTCAATTTGCCTTCCACGATTTCGCGAAGGGCGATATCAACCTTCTCTTCATTCTGGCTCAACGGCTTAAGATAAGGACGCATGCCGGCGTTCAACTGGCGCACGCGCCGGGAAATCATATTCACGAGCAACGGGACCGAGCCCATCTTTAATTTGGCTTTTTCAATCAGTTCAGCATTCAAAATCCACCTCCGTATATAGAAAAGTAAACGGGGCGCAGTGTATGCGCCCCGTTTACACAGGTCAACCGTTTTCTACAAACGGTTTAGTACATGTCTCCGCCCATACCGCCCATACCGCCACCGCCGCCCGGCATCGGAGCCGGCTTCTCGGTGCTCGGGATCTCGGTGATCATGCACTCGCTCGTCAGGAGCAGGCCGGAGATACTCGCGGCGTTCTGCAACGCCATACGGGTCACCTTGGCCGGATCCAGCACGCCGTCCTTGATCAGGTCGGTATACTGGCGGGTGGCCACATTGTAACCCATGTTCCCCTTCTGCTTCTTGACTTCCTGGACGATAACGGCGCCTTCAAGGCCGGCATTATCCACAAGCTGACGCAGGGGCGCCTCGAGACAACGGCGGATGATATCCACACCGATCTTCTCGTCGCCTTCGGCAACCACCTTGTCCAGCGCGGACAGACACCGCAACAGGGCCACACCACCGCCGGGCACCACGCCCTCTTCCACGGCAGCGCGAGTTGCGTGCAGCGCATCCTCAACGCGGGCCTTCTTCTCCTTCATCTCGGTCTCGGTCGCGGCGCCGACATTGATGACGGCCACACCACCGGCGAGCTTCGCCAGACGTTCCTGGAGCTTCTCGCGGTCATAATCCGAGGTGGTATCCTCGATCTGGCGCTTGATCTGCGCCACACGGCCCTGAATCGCAGAGGCCTTCCCGGCGCCCTCGACGATCGTGGTGTTTTCCTTGTCCACGGTCACGCGTTTCGCGCGGCCCAGATCCTCGATCTTGACGTTTTCCAGCTTGATGCCGAGATCCTCGGTGATGCATTCGCCACCGGTCAGGACCGCGATATCCTTCATCATTTCCTTGCGGCGGTCGCCAAAACCCGGTGCCTTGACGGCGCAGATCTGCAGCGTGCCACGCAGGCGGTTCACCACGAGTGTCGCCAGAGCTTCACCCTCGATGTCCTCGGCGATGATCAGCAACGGCTTGCCCAGCTTGGCCACGTTCTGGAGAAGGGGCAGCAAATCCTGAAGGTTCGAGATCTTCTTCTCGTAGATCAGAATGTACGCATCTTCCAACGCCGCTTCCATGGCTTCCATGTTCGTGGCGAAGTACGGGGAGATATAGCCCTTGTCGAACTGCATTCCCTCGACCACATCCAGCGTCGTCTCGATGGCCTTGGCCTCCTCGACGGTGATGGTGCCATCCTTGCCGACCTTGTCCATGGCGTCCGCGATGATTTCACCGATGGCGCTTTCGCCGTTGGCGGAAATGGTCGCGACCTGGGCGATTTCGACATGCTCCTTGACCCGCTTGGACTGCTTGGCAATCGCTTCCACGACCGCTTCCACGGCCTTGTCGATACCGCGCTTGAGGCTCATCGGGTTGGCGCCGGCCGTGACGTTCTTCAGACCTTCGCGGTAGATGTTCTCGGCGAGAAGGGTCGCGGTCGTCGTGCCATCACCCGCGGTATCGCTGGTTTTGCTGGCGACTTCACGAACCATCTGGGCACCCATGTTTTCGAAGGGGTCCGGAAGTTCGATTTCCTTGGCAACCGTCACACCGTCCTTGGTGATGGTCGGAGAACCGAATTTCTTATCCAGAATCACGTTACGCCCGCACGGGCCAAGGGTTACCTTGACGGCGCGGCTTAATTTTTCAACACCGCGAAGCATCGCCTGGCGCGCTTCGCTGTCATACTTGAGTTGTTTGCCTTTATCAGCCATTTTTTATCTCCTGTGGTTATCGTTATTGAATCAATGCGCGACCCTTATTCAA
>CAIZMS010000196.1 GCA_903934155.1 uncultured bacterium
GTGTTTGGTGTGGTAACCTCCATGATGCCTTCGGCATGATGGCACGGCGAGGCCTTTTTCACTTGTTCACGGCCAAGTATCGTTCATTTTCAAAGACTTATGAAAATCCCCCGTTAAAAACCGGGGAATGTCCTGCAGGCGTGTTGTTTTCCGGAGTCTTCTGTGGTAGGGATGATGTGATGAGCGTGACGCTTTTCCAGCAGCGTGTGTATGATGTAGTCGCGGATATTCCCAGGGGCCGCGTGGCGACCTATAAGGACATTGCCGCCCATATCGGGTGCGGGTCGCCCCGGGCTGTGGGGCAGGCGTTGAGGCGTAACCCTTTTGCGCCCCCGAGTTCCATGCCACCGCGTCATTTCCGCCAGTCTCACCGTTGGCGGCTTTCAAGGGGAGGTCGAGGGGGTGGCCGTCCGGCGCAAGGTGCAGCTCTTGGAAGCTGAGGGGGTTCTATTTTCTGGAGGGAAGCTGACTGAATCTTTCCGGCGGTTCACATTCAAAGAGAGGCAATGATCATGACCACCCCGTATAACCCGGAGCGTTATCAGAGTATGGATCGACAGAGTCTCTGGCATCCCTATACCCGGTTTTCGGCATTGAATGCCGGACCTTTGCCTGTGATTACCCACGGTGAGGGCGCCTTTCTTTACGATGATCAGGGTCGGAAATATCTGGACGCCATTTCCTCCTGGTGGGCCTGCAATCTGGGGCACGGGCATCCCCGCATTGTCGAGGCGATCATTCGGCAGACCCGGGAACTGCAGCACAGTATCCTCGGAAACCTGTCCCATCCCCGCGCCATTGAACTGGCTTCGATGATCGTCGGGCTGTTTCCCGACGACCGGCGCGTGATGTTTGCCAGCGACGGGTCGTGCGCCGTGGAAGCCGCGCTCAAGATCGCGCTTCAGTACTGGTATAACATGGGGCAGACGGAAAAGACGAAGTTCGTGGCGCTTGATTACGCCTATCACGGTGATACGCTCGGTGCGGTCTCGGTGGGCTACCTCGAGCATTTCCACAAACCCTTCAAAAGCGCGCTTTTTCAGGTTTTTCAGGCTCCCTCGCCCTGTTGCGGGACCTGCGCTTTCCATGAAACGGAGCAGGTTTGCCTGAACGAATGCTTTGATACGATGAGGATGCTTCTCAAGCAGCATGCCCATGAATTGGCAGCCGTCATTCTGGAGCCTATGTGCCAGGGATCAGGTGGGATGAGGATTCAAAATCCAGAATACCTGCGGCGGCTTTCGCAGCTGTGCCGGGATGAGGGGGTGTTGCTGATTGCCGATGAGATTGCCGTGGGGATGGGGCGCACGGGGAAGATGTTTGCCTGCGACCATGCGGGGATAACGGCCGATATTGTCTGCCTCGGGAAAAGTCTCTCGGCCGGGTATCTGCCGATCAGCGCGGCGGTGGCGCGAACCTCCATTTACGAAACCTTTCGCGACACTCCCGAGGATCACACCTTCTATCACGGCCACACTTTTGCGGGGAATCCGATTGCCGCCGCCGCGGCGGTTGAGACGCTGCGTGTTTATGCGGAGGAGGGCATTGTCGCCCAATCCGCCGCCATGGGCAATGTGCTGGCGGAGGCGTTGAAGCCACTGGCCTCCCTTCCCGGGGTTCGCAATATCCGCTCGCTGGGCATGATCGGCGTGGTGGAGCTGGACGATGACAAGGAGGGGCGGGGCACCCGGCGCGCCATTCAGGTTCGCGACCGCCTGCGTGAAAACGGGATTCTCCTGCGCCCGCTCGGCCCGGTCATCTATGTCATGCCGCCCCTGATCACTCCCGAGCCGGTGTTGCGTTACCTGGTTCAGGCCGTGGGGAAAGTGATTGCGGAAACGGCGCTAGCTTGACAGTCAAGAGAGTGTTTGATAACTCCGCGCGCCATGAAAAACGAGAACCTGACCCTTCTTGCCCCTGCCAAGATCAATCTTACCCTGGAAGTTTTCGGGAAGCGGGCGGACGGGTATCACGATCTCCGGAGCCTGGTTGTTCCGGTTTCCCTCTATGACACATTGACTTTTACTTCCCGGGAACGCGAGATTGAGGTGATGTGCGAGGTGGTCGGGCTGCCAGGTGAAGTTTTGCCGCTGTTGCCCGCACCGGGCGATAATCTTGCGGCGCGTGCGGCCCGTCTGCTTCAGGAGGCCACGGGGACTTCCCAGGGGGCCCGAATCCATATTCGCAAGGAAATTCCGGTTGGCGGGGGGATGGGCGGGGGGAGTGCGGATGCCGCTGGCACGTTGAGGGGCTTGAACAGCCTGTGGGGAACGGGGTTGTCGATCGAGGCCCTGATGGAACTGGGAGCCCGGCTGGGAAGTGATATTCCGGCGATGGTTTATGGCAAGGCCGTCTGTATGGAGGGGCGGGGGGAGAAAATCACTTCCGTGCCCTGTCACTGGACGGCGGGAGCGGAATGGTGGATTGTCGTGGTCAATCCGGGATTTACGGTTCCCACGGGGGATGTTTACCGGCGATTTAGATCGGGGTTGACTTCGATTGAAGAAACCTTTATCAATGCACGCTTTGCGCTTGAAAGGGGCGACCGGAAAATGGCTTGTGCCAGCCTGGTGAATTCCCTTGAGGCGCCGGTATACGAAAAATATCCGCTCCTGGCGATTGTGGCTGGAAGGCTGAAATCGGCGGGTGCGGCAGGGGTATTGTTGTCGGGCAGCGGAGCCTCGGTGTTTGCCGTAGCCGAGAATCACGATCAGGCCCTGGCGATCGAGGCGCGAATGAAGCGCGAAAACGGTTCGTGGTTATGGACGCGAGTCGCGCAAATATTGCCCGATGGTGTAATGGTAGCACACGGCCCTTTGGAGGCTA
>CAIZMS010000197.1 GCA_903934155.1 uncultured bacterium
AAGGATTCCCTGTCCATGCGCACCACGTGGAAGGATTCCCGGGGAAAGACGGAACACCAGACGTCACCGCTCAGTCTCATCGTGAGCGCTTTTGCCCCCGTCCAGGATGTTCGAAAGACCGTAACCGCCGAACTGAAGCCTGTTCCGGATTCAGTCCTGATCCTGCTCGATTTGGGTAAAGGCCAAAATCGCCTTGGCGCCTCGGCTCTCGCCCAGGTTTACAACCAGGTGGGTGCCACACCCCCGGATCTCGACACCCCGGCCGACATGGTTAATTTCTTCCGTGCCATACAGGATCTGGTTTCTGAAAACCTGTTGCTGGCCTATCATGACCGCTCCGATGGCGGTTTGTTCGTCACCCTGGCGGAAATGGCGTTTGGAGCGCATTACGGCCTGAGGGTTCAGATGGATGAATTGGGTGATGAGCCACTCGCCATTTTATTCGCGGAAGAATTGGGTGCCGTGATCCAGATTTCGGACCGCGACATTCCCCGGGTCAATGAAATCCTGAAACGGCACAATATCGACACCCTGGCCTTTATGCTCGGAAGTCCGTCCGAGGACAAGACCCTCACCTTCGAAATAAGTGACAAGATCATTTATCAGACGAAGGTCTCCAACTTGAAACGGGTCTGGTCCGAACTGACCCATGAGATGCAGTCACGCCGGGACAACGCGGAGTGTGTCCGCGAAGAATATGACGCCCTCAAGGACGAATCTGACCCCGGCTTGTCATTCCACCTGACCTACGATCCATGTCGTCCCTTCTCCATCAGCGTGAATCGCCCCAAAATGGCCATTCTTCGCGAGCAGGGCATTAACGGCCACATTGAAATGGGCGCCGCCTTCGAACGGGCCGGATTCACCAGCGTGGATGTCCACATGACGGATCTTCATTCCGGCCGCGTTAACCTGGCAAACTTTTCGGGCTTGGTCGCCTGCGGCGGGTTTTCGTATGGGGATGTGTTGGGCGCGGGCGCCGGCTGGGCCCGAAGTATCCTGTTCAATGAACGACTAAAGGATATGTTCCAATCCTTCTTTCATCGGCCCGACACCTTCACACTCGGCGTATGCAACGGGTGCCAGATGGTGTCGTTGCTTAAGGACATCATTCCCGGCGCGGAAGCCTGGCCCCAATTCACCCGGAATAAGATTGAACAGTTTGAGGCCCGTTATGCCACCGTGGAAATCCAGACTTCCCCCTCAATCCTGCTGACGGGTATGGCGGGCTCCCGAATTCCGATCCCGGTGGCCCATGGCGAGGGATTCACCAATTTCAGCCGGACAGGCTCCCTGGCAAAAATAGTCGACCTAAATCTGGCGGCATTGCGATTTGTCGACAATGCTGGAAAATTGGCGGAACGATATCCAGTCAACCCGAACGGTTCGCCCAGCGGGCTTACAGGAGTCACCACACGGGATGGACGGGTCACCATCATGATGCCCCACCCGGAGCGCGCCTTCAGGGCTGTTCAACTGTCCTGGAAGCCACAGGGTCTTTTCAAAGGCGAGGCCGGCCCCTGGCTGCGAATGTTCCAGAACGCCCGGGAGTTCGTTGAATAGAGACGTGCCTTAATGGCTGTGGGGGCAACCGCGACTCGGGCAAGAGGCACAGGCGGCGGAGGGTTCATGCTTGGGCGTTGAAGAGGCCCTGGAGACGCTGAATCCGGACAGGGCCTTCTTTAATTTCTCACCGCATTTCCCGCATGTTTTCGGGACATCCTTTTCATTGCGAACCAGCGCTTCAACCCGTGTCCCACAGGCCCCGCACTCATATTCATAAATCGGCATCATTCACCTCTTCATAAAAGAAAGAGGCCGTAACCTTGCGGCCACGGCCCCTTTACCAAAGCAACAAACTCAATTAGCCCAGGATCGCATCCTTGGCAGCCTTGGCGACGCGGAACTTAACCACGCGCTTGGCCGGGATCTTGATCGTTGCGCCGGTCGCCGGATTACGACCCATGCGCGCCTTGCGATTCACCAGGACAAGCTTGCCCAAGCCGGGAACTGTGAAACCGTTCTTGGCGTTCTTGTACGCCAAGCAAACCAACGCTTCAATCGCCGCGCCCGCCTGCTTCTTGCTGAGTTCAACCGCTTCCGCCACGCCCGCCACAATCTGACTCTTCGTCAACGCTTTCGCCATTTGAGTAACTCCTATGAGGTTTTATTGGGCTTTGTCACCACGACTCAGCCTCTACATTTCGGAATATAGGCGGATTTCTTAATGAATGCAACCCCCATTGAAGTTTTTTTTCAATGTTTTCAAGGGTTTGAGTGAAGAGGAAAGTGACCGCCTGTCAATTCGAAATCATCACTGGGAAAGCATGGCAATGAAATCAGATTCATCGAGGACCGGCACATTCAGCGCCCTTGCCTTTTCAAGTTTTGAACCCGCCTCGGAACCCACCACAAGGTAGTGAGTCTTTTTGCTGATGTTGTCCACAACCTTGGCTCCCCGCCTGCGCAATTCGTCCTGTGCCGCGTCTCGAGAATAATGCTCCAGAGTTCCCGTGATCACAACCGTCTTCCCGGCAAACGGACCGTTCGTTACATCAGGTCGTTCGTACAGGCTCTTCATGTTGACACCGGCGATCCGTAATTTCGCAAGCACATCCCGATTTCGGGCATTCGCAAAAAAATCAACCAGGCTCTCCGCCATCACCGGCCCCACATCGGGAACCCGCTGCAGCTCCTCCACGCCAGACGCCGCAAGGGCATCCAGCTCCCGAAAATGGTCGGCTAATTTTCGTGCCGCACCTTCCCCGACATGTAAAATTCCAAGACTGTAAATCAATCGCCAGAGGTCACGCTCCCTGCTCTCCGCAATAGCTTGGATTAAATTGGTGGCAGACTTCACCGCCATGCGTTCCAGCGCCGCAACCGAATCCACCTTTAGAAAATAGAGATCGGCAACATCATGAACAAGCTGCCGGGAAACCAACTGGCTCACCAGCGATTCACCTAACCCCTCAATATCCATGCCATGCCGACCAGCATAATGCTCGATTGTCCGTTTGAGCTGGGCGGGGCACGACAGGCTGTCGCATCGCCACGCGACAAATTCAGGATCACGACTGATCGTCCCCCCGCATTCGGGACATTTCCCCTGGAGATGGGAAACAAGGTCAAAAGGCTTGGAGTCCGAAGATCGCTTCTCAGGAACCACCGCCACCACCGCCGGAATGACTTCCCCGGCTTTTTCAATGATAACGGTATCCCCCACCCGGATATCCTTGCGCTTGATTTCCTCCTCGTTGTGCAGGGTGGCTCGGGAAATCGTAGATCCCGCGAGTAGCACTGGCTCCAATTCCGCCACAGGCGTCAGGGCACCCGTCCGGCCAACTTGAACCGTAATGGCATTCACCTTCGTTCGGACCTGTTCATGGGAGTACTTGTAGGCTATGGCGAAACGTGGGGCCTTGGCCGTTGCACCCAGCCGCCTCCATTGAGACAGATTGTTGACCTTGATGACATTGCCATCGATTTCATAGGGCAAATCCGACTCTACCCGCTGCAATTCTTCTGATCGGAGGATAACCTCTTCGATATCTCCGCACACCCACCAATGGGCGGGAATAGGAAACCCAAGCGCCTTCAAAAGCTTTAAGACATCGGCCTGGGTGGTGGGAGTCTCCATCCCTTCGATCGTCCCGATTGCGTAGAACACCGCCGCCAGCGGTCGCTGCGCAACCACTTTAGAATCGAGCTGCTTAAGAGAACCCGCTGTCGCATTACGCGGATTGGCGAAAGGCTCATCCCCATGACTCACCCGGGTCTCGTTAAGCTTCCGGAACCCCTCAACCGGCATAAACGCTTCACCCCGAACCTCAAGAAAAGAGGGCATACCGGCTGGCAATTTCTTCAATCGTAAGGGGATGGCCCGAATCGTCCTGAGGTTTTCGGTGATGTCATCACCGGTTGTTCCGTCCCCACGCGTTGTCCCCAGTGACATCACTCCGTTTTCGTAACGGACACTGATGGAACAGCCGTCCACCTTGGGCTCCAACACATACTGAATGGGTTCACCCAGAAGCAGTTTCCGGACACGCCCGTCAAAATCCCGAAGCTCATCGAAGGAGTAGGTGTTATCCAGCGACATCATCGGCTTAAGATGAGCAACGCTCCTGAATTCCTTCAGCGCCTGCCCTCCCACCCTCTGAGTCGGAGAATCCGAAGTGATGAGGGCAGGAAACTGCTCTTCAAGCCTCTTTAGGTCATCATAAAGCCGGTCATACTCGCGGTCAGAAAGCTCGGGCCGCGCTTCGACATAATACAGGACATTGTGCCGGTTGAGCTCGGAATGCAGTTGCGCAATCCGCATCTTGGCTTCGGACTCAGTCATTCCGTCATCAGTTCCTGAACACCCTACTTCAACGGCATTGGATTGCAGAGGTTTCCTTCCTTGTCAGCCACCCGTCCGCAGTTGAAACAGACAAACTTTGGATTTTGAACCAGATGCTTGATCTCCTCGATCTGATTGGCGGCCGCCAACATACAAAGGTGCCCAGGATGACCATGCTCGTGTTTACAGTCCTTGCGCTTCTCAATCATAGAATAATGTCCTTCTTTAGTACCCTGTTGATGAAAACCGGAGACGTTATACCAAGCCTAAGCCCCTGAATCTATGCCATTTATTCAAACTGCCGGATCTGTATATGGGCGGTGGCGCTTTCTTCCATGCCGCTCCGGAAGGTCTTGGCCTTGATTCTAGCCCCATAGACAACCGGCACGGCGCCGGTATAGAGCAGGGACGTCGCATCGGGATTACGCCCATCCAGCGTATATCGAACTTCCGCACCGTTGGTTTCGGATTCCAGAACAATCTTCACAACGGGGGCAACGGCTTTATTGGCGCCTTCCGTCACATGACAGCCAGGAACCGGATACTCTTTCCCGACTTCATAGGCGCCGATGTCCGGCAAATTACCCGTAAATTCATCTGTAAACTCAGGCTCCTCCTGCCCTGCATCGATGCAGGGCGACCCCGCCATCAACTTGAAATTACGGTTCGTCTCATCCACAAAGCCGGGATTCGATCCGGTATAATTTTTTTTCCACACCAACTTCGCAGGCGGCACGCCTCCTGTGGAAGGCCATACCGGCCCCACCAGGATATTATTCATGAAACGGGTTTCTCGCAGATCATCGTCCTTCCCCGTCTTCTCCGCATCCACTCCACACCCGTTCAGGGCCGCCGTATTATTGAAAATAAAATTATACCGGGACGATCCCGTCAGTTTGAATGCCGCCCCCGGCTGCCCCCAGACCACATTCTGCCGCAGGACATAGTTTTCCACAGGCCCCTCCAAACGGATCCCCTCCCCGCCCATAGCGGCATTATCGTGGACCCAGTTGTAGGCGATCACCGTCCCCTTGCCATCACCCGTCACCCGAACCAGACTGGTATTGGTGAATCCTGAACCGGCATGATGAAAATCGTTATTCTCAATCCTGGCGTTCATCACATTACTGCACAAAATAGCGCCTCCGGCACAATCCAGAACCGAAACATTACGAACCACCGGGGCCGTGCCCTGCGCTAGGATTCCGACTGTACTGGAGGGGGCTATATCTCGTCCCCGCACCAGGGTGTTGAGCACGCGATTGTTCACTCCTCCAGCAAGCAGAACCACTCCATAACCGGCGCTCCCCATGATTGAACTGTTAACGAATTCATTATCCTTGCCGCCCATCAGCACAGCACCGGAGAGTGATCCGTTCCACCAGATATGGCCATCCTCTACCCGACACAGTCCTGCATCCGAAAAATTCACGCCACACGCCACCAGATTAAAGCCCTTGAACTCAATATAGGCCAGGCGGGATGCATCAATCCCCCAGGCCCGCGTTTGGATTTCGACATGGTGGTCACCCGGCGTAGAATTTCCGGGAAGCTTGAGATACGCATCACCGGACCCACGCTCGTAATACCAAGATGCCTTGAGTAATGACGAATCACCTGAAATGGACTGACTTGGAATGGCCGGCGCCTCATCGACCAGGACCTGAATCAGCCCCTCCGCATTCACCCGGTACACGTTTCCGGTATAGTGAACCCACCGGACCGTCTCGTCCGCGCCGCTGATCGTCGCCGTTTCTCCGGGAGCTACTTGAAATCGGAGCGGACTTCCCGGTTTTCCGGAAGAGGTGGGGCGAATCGTTTCCCGATAAACGCCTCGACTGACCGTGCAGACATCTCCGGGAAGCATAACCTCGGCGGCCTTCTGAATGCTCTTAAATGGCTGCATCCGGGTACCGGGATGGGCATCGTCGCCCCCCTTCTCCACGAAATACTCAACCGCCTGAAGTGTCCCTGACAGCCCCATGGCCAAAGCCAAAATAATGAATAATCTCATGCCCGTAAACCTTCCCACGAATTGAGATGATGGCGCGAGGCTCTTTTGTATCCGAACGCCGAGTTCGAAGTGGAGCGGGAGATGGGGATCGAACCCACGACGTTCAGCTTGGGAAGCTGACATTCTACCACTGAATTACTCCCGCATAAGAAAGCAAACGGGCATGAATCTATGAAGAAACATGCCCGTTGTCCAGACTAGATTCGAACCTTGCCCCTACTCCGATTTCAGCTTCGTGATGAGGGCCGGAGGTTGCGGGGGCTTCTTGGCTTCGGTTCGGGCCTGGGGAGTGACCGGACAGCAGCAACACGGGTCAAGCGTTTCGGCGGAAGCAATTGACCGCGGAGGCGCGGGCGGCGGGGTTCGATCCGTCGGAGGAGCCACAAAACCAGGCTCATCAGAACCATCTCCGGCAGCCAATGCCGTGCCCATGCACAGTGTCGCCGCCAACGCCGGAATCATATATTTCAAATTTTTCATCGATTCAAACTTCATAAAGACTCCTTTTTTATAACTCCACCCTCATAATGTCCCAATCCAGCCAAAGGTTACAATCAATTTGATCACTTATTTCCCAAACCCCTTATTCGAAGCCCCACCGGAGGAGGGCAACCCCTCCGAGGCCTCATAGGAACGGAGAATATCGCCCCTTGAATAACGTCGGAACAGGACATTGCTCGACGACGGATAATAGGGCAAAACATCGGAATACCCAGGAACCACAACCTCCACCACCGGAAAATCAATCTTCGGATTGGTCAAATCGATCACAATATAATCTTTTCCCAGTTTTGAGAATATTGCCTTGGCTCGATCAATGTCCTGAAGGCAGTCATCATACTGATCCCCTTTAGAAAAAGGCACAATATCGCCCTGCAGCAGAAACTCAGCGGTGACATGGGGGACGAAACCAAACATAAAGGCCGAAAGATAATTGTCGCTATCGTCAGCCACACTCTTCAACGCTCTCAAGTCATACTTCAACACGCGATCCTGATCTTCCTTGGCACCCTGGATGAATTCATCCAGCATTCGGCCTTGGGTATACTCCGTAAACACACGAGTCAGGGCATCCTCCAGGTTGAACCCAGCCCCCACTTTGAAGAAATGGTGGAACTGATAATTCTCGGGAATATTCGGATCCCAGAAATAAGCTCCGATACAAGGCAACTCCCCGCCAAATGTCAGATCCTTCAGAGTAATCTCAATGCCCTTCCCCTTCAAAAACCCGATCTGCTCAAGCAATACGGGATTCTCGATGGTCGCCAAATCGATCGTCGGCATCACAAGTTTCTGCTTGAGAACAGTAATATGAACCCGACGTTCGAAGATTTCGTTGGTCGCATGGACAAGGGCCTCCTCACGGCGATTCCCCGCGGCGACCCCGTTGGGGCCCCCGATCCGTCTCACGAACTCAATCGGAATTTTCACCTTGCGCCCGGTCATCAGGGAATGACCATCCACCCAGTTCATGGCCGTGTCAGTTTTTTTGATCCGTTCGATGATATCACCGCTAACAGCAATATGGGGAATCAGCTCTTCAACCCGTACCGCGCCAGAAATGGTTTTCTGGTGACCGACCGTATAGCCGGCAAGCTGGTCGAGATCCATGGCGGTGACCCACTCCGCGCATTCGGCAAGGGCACCAGCCTTGGCCTGAATTGCCGTGATTCCCTTTCCCATGGATCTGAATTCAAGCGCATCGATATACAAAGCCGACCAGTAAAGCCGATCGGAAACCTTGGTCTCAAAAAGACGGTACTCATGCATGGAGCCGATGGTTGACTCCAGCCGTGCCACTGTTTGCTCAACCGGCACACACCGTCCATATTCAAGTTTTTTACAACTTTCCAATTTCATGATCTTATAATGTCCCGAAATCGGAAAAGGTTACGCCGACTCCAGATAATCGGCAATTTCAATACCCGCCTTCATCCCTTCTGACACGCATTGCACCACCGAGTCGCCGCCATTGATCAGGCCCCCACCGGCATAAACACCGGGACACCCACAGGACAGCGAATCATCTCCAACGGTTTTCACCAACCCCTGATCCGTAAACGCACAGGGAGAAAGCGCCGCCGCCAACGCTTTCTCGACCCCTAGTCCCATGGCCTCAATAATCAAATCAGCCGCTAATACGGACTCGGGCTCCTCCGCGAGATTCATGCTGATTTTCAGGCCGACCACTTTCCCCTCGGAATCGACTTCATACCCCTTCGGCCTGGTCTTGGTCATGAACTGAACGCCTTCCGTCCGAAACCACGAATCGGGCATATGCCAGTGCATTTCGGAAAGGGCCCCTTCATAAACAATCGTCAACTCCAGGGCACCCCGTTCAAGGGCGACTGCAGCACAATCCATGGCGCTGTCACCCCCTGCCAGAACAATCACACGGCGTGGTACCGCTTCAATTTCCCCGGATCGCACCTGCCTGAGAAAGGCCACCCCATTCACTACCCCCGTCGCCGAACCCAGTGAGCGTTCCCCCCAGACCCCCGCCGCCAAAAACACGGCATCGTGCTCGCGCCTTAATTCTTCCAAGGTGATCTCCCGACCCAATTCGCACCCGTACTTCACCGTCAAACGCGCCTCGCACAAGGCGGGCTTCAAGACGGCATCAACCTCATCACGGGCACCGCTGAAACGGCTGGCACGAATGAGCTGTTCAGGCGTGCCCCCCAGACGCCCCGCCCGTTCGAACACCACGACCTGATGCCCCCGCTCCAGCAAGGTCACTGCACAGGCCACACCCGCTGGCCCGCCTCCGACCACCGCAATCCGCTTCCCTGTTTCTTTTTCTGGAAGACGAACACCCGCAAACCCTCTGTAGCGGGCTTCCCAGGCGACTGAAAACTGAATGTCGTGGATCGGGATCGGAGTCCCCTCCAGCGTGTTGATGACGCACCGCCCTTCACACAATCGGCCAACCGGGCATAATCGGGCGCACATTTCCGGAAGAACATTCGTTTTTCGAATGATCTCATAAGCCTTCCGGGTATCACCCTCCGCAAAGGCCTTGAGAAAGGCCGGCACATCAATCCGGGCCGGGCAAGCACTACGACAGGGCGCCGGCTCACACCCCAAACACCGTTTCGCCTCCTCTCGAAGGTTATCCACGGCGAAATGACGATGGCTCCGGTAGGCTGCTCCATAAATCTCACTATCCATGACCGCGCACCCTGAAGTCCCGCCGTCCTTGACCAACTGCATGCACGCGGAACAGGTCATGCAACATTTATCGGGATCCATCCCCCCCCTGTGCAAAATATCATCCGCCAGGGAAGGATAAGCCAGCGCGGCACGACCGACCCCGACCATCGCCCCATACCCTTCGCGCACAAATCCTGCCGCGACATTCGGAAGAAAGTGCCGAAACCAGCTGACCCCGCCCCCCACGACCACGACCGAGGGCACCGCCTGCTGGATTCCACGCGTGACAGTCATCAGGTGTGCGATCTGTTCAAGAACTGGCTGACTCGCCGATGCCTCAGAAATACTGAGGATCTGAGCCCCCGCCTCCTGAAGGGCACAAGCGAGTTCTGCAGGTTCCTGGCCATCGGGAATAGAGATACGCGAGGCTAGCAAAGCCCCGGGAAGGGCCTTCCGCATCTGCTCCAGAGTTTCCCGTAGAAACCGGCTTCTGTTCTCGAAAGAGCCCCCATACCGCCTCGGCCGCGAAAATGCCGCAAGAAGTTCGGCGGGCAAATCACCATGGCAACCCTTGACATCAATGCCGTCAAATCCCGCCTCCATCGCCAGGGATCCGGCCTCCCTATACGCGTCCTGAATACGATCCAGATAATCATCAGATAAAACCGGATAATCTTCTGGAATTCCCTGACGCCGATCCCTGCCGGGTTCATGACAGGCTATCAGGGGGGCTGGAACGCCCGCTGGGCTGGCGTACTGCCCGGCATGAGACAACTGTAGCAGCACAATCACCTCATGACCCCAGCGATGCCTCCCCGCTTGCTTGATATCCCGAACCAGATCGGCGAATGCCCTGACATTCCGCCGATTCATCCACAATTGCCGGGGATTGGAACGGCATTCCCCATCCACGGCGGTAGCTTCAAACCAGATCAACCCAAACCCGCCCTCTGCATAACGTCGGTACCGCCTCAAGGTCAATTCCCCGGGAACTCCACCCGTTCCGGCATCACAACATTCCATGGGTTGAACACAAAGCCGGTTTGGAATCGTCACCCCCCCGATCACAAGGGGGTCTGCAAGCACCGACACATCGTCGCTCACCGGAATCGTCAAATTCAGACGCCGAGCTTCACGCTTGAGCTGATCCGGAGTCTCCAGATGAAACGGTTCAAGGATGGGGTACTTCATTGATTTTTCCCGCCG
Source organism: uncultured bacterium (assembly GCA_903934155.1). Classification (GTDB taxonomy): domain Bacteria; phylum Verrucomicrobiota; class Kiritimatiellia; order CAIKKV01; family CAITUY01; genus JAABPW01. The sequence goes on from CAIZMS010000197.1 coordinate 10,719, forward strand.
CCGCCAGATAGATGACAAATTCATCCTTGCCGTCGAGCCCGATCAAGGCATCCATACCCACCTGATTGTAGCCCAGAACAGCACACACGCCCCCGTGAATGGATTCTGCGGCAAGATAGAGATTCTGACAAACATGCCCGACATCGACCGCCACAAGCTTCTGCGCAATACAACCGTAATGCCACTCTGTCCTGTAGGGAATAGCCGACCAGACAAACACCACCGCGGAATTGCCGGTAAATCCCTGGCCATAACACGATTCCGTGACACGCTTCGCCAGGCCGTTGTCCTCCCTGATCATCAAAAGCTGATGCTCCAGGGGCAGGTATCGGTACAATCCCGGCACCACACCAACAACACGGTTGATGACAAGATAGGTCTCGAACGGATGCCGCGCCCCGCCGGACGGGACGGTCCTAAATTGAGCCAAAATCTTCCCCGACTCATCCCGATCGATTCTGGAAATCCCCTGCGTGGCCCAGAGCAGGTAACTCAGTTCCTCAAGACTGAACGCTTCCCCGGAATAGTCCCTGCGGCTCCGCCGATCCCGAATGGCATCAATCACCCGCATTCCGCCAACCGTGAATTTCTCCGGCTTAACCAGTTCAATCCGTTTCGCGTCAGGCGGATACGGTTTCTGGATCGGGGGCACCTCGCGTCCCCGCTTGTCATCGGTGTCCTGCCGCCAATCCGACTGGGTGCCCCGGAGAAATACTCTCCGCTGCTCCACAGACATCGCCTCAACACCCCGAACCGGATCCGCTACAGGCTGAGTTCCAGCAGCAGGCAGACCCGCCAGCATGAACCCGGCACACACGCACTGAAGGCAAAATCGCATGGTTTTCGCGCAGGAATCTCCTGAGGCCATTATTTCTTTTTCGCGGCAGGCTTGGGCGGCTCGTAGGTTTCCGCACCGGGCTCCTTGATCTCGGCGAGCAGGCGCTTGACGATATCCACGGACTTAAGCCCCTCGGAATCGGCCGCAAAGTTGGTGAGGATACGATGCCGCAACACCGGCATGGCGGCACCTCGAATGTCATTACAACTCACATGAATCCGACCTTCCAGCACGGCACGAGCCTTGGCGGCAAGCACCAGATACTGTCCGGCACGGGGCCCGGCCCCGGTGGAAACGTACTTCTTGGTGAATTCAGGCGCCTCCGAATCGCCGGGACGGGTGGCACGGACAAGACTCACCGCGTAGCCGATGACATGCTCCGACACCGGGATTTTTCGCACCACTTCCTGGAGATGGATCACCGCTTTTTTATCAATCACCACTTGCGGCTCGGCACCAGCTGATCCTGTGGTTCTGGCAATAACCGTGATTTCCTCATCCCGCTTCGGATAATCCACGAAGATGTTGAACATGAACCGGTCCAACTGGGCTTCGGGCAACGGATAGGTTCCCTCCTGCTCGATGGGGTTCTGCGTAGCCAACACAAAGAAAGGCTTGTCCAGTTTATAGACTTCCTTGCCCACGCTGACCTGTTTCTCCTGCATGGCCTCCAGCAAAGCCGCCTGTGTTTTTGGAGGAGTTCGGTTGATTTCGTCCGCCAGCAGAAGATTGCAGAAAATAGGCCCCTGCATAAACCGGAACTCCTTTTGCTGCGTCACCCGATCAGTCTCCAGCACCTCGGTGCCCGTGATATCAGAAGGCATGAGATCGGGGGTAAACTGCACCCGCTTGAACTTCATATCCAAGACTTTGGCGATCGTATTGACCGTCAGCGTTTTGGCAAGCCCCGGCAACCCGATCAACAGCGCATGCCCGCCGGCGATAATACACATCAGGATCTCGTTCAGCACATCCTCCTGACCAATAATGACCTTGCCCACTTCCTTCCGGATGGCATCCATGGACTGGCGCATCTGCTCAACCAGCTTCAAGTCCTCTGCCGAAGCCATCATGCCGGGGGCGGCTGATTTCCCTGCTTCGGGAGCCGCCTTGGGCTCAGGCTTCACCTCAGGCTTGGCTGTTGGGGCAGGCGCCGCAGGGGCAGCCACCGCAACCTCAGGAGCCGAGTCTTTTTTAAATATGAACGTCGTAGCCCCGATGGATACCACATCATTTTCTCGCAGCACAGAAATCGTAACCGGCTGATGATTCAGCGCCGTTCCGTTGGCGCTATCCAAATCCGCAAGATTCCACACCCCATTTTCAAAATAAAGCTTGGCGTGACGGCGGGACACTTTTGAATCATTCAGAGGAAGATTACATTCCTCATCCCGGCCAATAATTACCTCATTGATTGAAAGTTCGACTTCACGCCCTTTATAATCACCCTCTGTCAATACAATCCTAGCCATCGCAGCCTCCCTGAATCGCCCACTTTGAGCGGTTTACTGATTATTCACGAGCGAAATCTCGCCCAAATCCTTCACTTGATCCGTCACCCGGATTTTCGACAACACCTTTGAGAAATGATGGGTTGGCGTCATCAGGTTCATCGCCGCCGTCACCGGATAAAGATCCCGCTTCTGCACCACCTGCCACCCCACTCCGACATCCTTCAGCCAGATCAGTTTGAAGGTTCGGCGGCTCACTCCCTTCATCGCCTCGTAATCTGCCGTCACGGTTCCCGGCCCATCCCGGTACTGGGTCACCACGCACCGCGCAAAGTTGCCCCGGCCCGTAGTTCCCTCAACCCGGTGAATTATTTTTTTGTTAAAAAACGGATCGGAAGCCTTCACGATGGTTTCAATGCTCTTGCGATCCTTATCAGTCAGGGTATCCGGAACAAAACTTAATTCCAATCCCTCATAAAACTCGTTCTCATAAATCACAAAAAGATCGTATTTCGCCATCGGCAGTTTCTCGAAGAGAAAGCCCTGCCGATTCGACCCCACCACCTTGCCCTCATAGACGAGCTCGGGGTGATCCGGCGGCATGGCCAATATTTCAAGGATAGGCTTCCCTGGTTTGGTGATCATCCCGGTGATGCCTCCTGTGGAATCGGGATCCGGCGGTGTATAGAGACGATAGCGTTCCGGCGCGGCATCCGCCAAGGACACAACACCCGCCATGAACATCGCACATAAGCCTCTGAGCAACCACGTCCTCATTCCCATCCCTCCAATTACACTGAATGACGCTCGCACGACCCTATTCTCCGCCGCCGAACTGGGTTCGTTTCAGGAGCTCGTTATAGTATTTATCTACCACCGCATCGGGCTCATTCATAGAGATCATGCAGCTCCTGATCATTTTCATAGCCCCGGGCAGAAAATTAGAAGCGTCAATCTGTTCACAATAGGCCGTCAGAATCACACGCGCCCGCTTGAA